>DOEZ01000188.1 GCA_003532715.1 Planctomycetaceae bacterium | reverse complement strand
CCCGCCGAAACCGGCCATGTAGTTGAACTTGCCGTCCCAGCACCAGCCCGGGTTCGGGTTCACCTCCATGAGCTTGATCTTGCCCTTCGCGTCGGCGCGGAAGTCGAATCGGGCGTAGTCGCGGCACTCCAATCGCTCGAACAGCAGGATCGAGTGGTCGATCAGTTGCCGTTTTTCGTCCTCGGGCAAGTACGCCTCGTGGTACTTGATCTGCGACCAGTAGGGCGAGTTCGGGTCCCATTTCGACTCGTAGCCGAGGATCCAAGGCAACCCGGCGTCGAGGCCGGAGTAATCGACTTGCAGCACGGGCAAGACTTCGAAACCCACGCCCGGATTGCCGACAACGCCGACGCTGTATTCGTCGCCGGAGAGGAACTCCTGGATCAGGACGGGGATGCTCGGCATCTCGCGGCGGAGTTTGTCGAGGTACGCGATCAGTTGATCGGGCGTGTGGACGACGGCGTCCATCGTGATGCCGATGCTGCTGTCACCGTAGTTCGGCTTGACCAGCGCCGGGAAGACCGACGGGATGGTGGCCGACTGGTCGTCGGGGTCGAAATAGGTCTCGCGAGGCGTGGGAACCTCGACCGAATGGGCGATTGCCCGGATCAGCGACTTGTTGTAGCACAACCCCAGGCAGGACGGCCCCGCGCCCGTGTAAGGAATGTTGAGCATTTCGAGAACTGCCGGGACGTGCAGTTCCTTGAAGGCGTCGTTTCCGTAGCCCTCGTCGCACAGGTTGAAGACGAACTGGGGTGGATCGCTTCGCAACGTCGCCAGCAGCGCGGCGTGGTTGTCGAGGAAGTTGAATCGGAAATCGGTCAGCTCGGCCAGTGCCCGACGCATCTTTTCGACCGTGTCGAGGTCTTCCTGGTTGAAATGGCCGCCGTGCTTGACCATGTCGGGCAGACGCGGATCGCCCAGCATGACCGTGACCTCCGGCCAAACCGGGCCTCGCTTCGCTGTTGCTCGCCGTTTTACGGGCGCCTGCGCCGTCAGGAACATCCGGTGGGCCATCATGCCCAAGTCCTGGTTTCGGTCCGATTCGGCCAACACGGCCCCGTGGTCGCGGATCGAGTGAAACCCGGCCCGGGCGAGCAGGTCGCTGATCTGGTCGCGCGAGTAGAGACGCTCGGCGTAGAACTGATCGACGATCACCCCCCGTTCGCAGTGGACGACTACCTCGCGCGAGATCATCCGGCTTCCGTCGGACGAGAGCGATCGTTCGCGGCAAACCAGGTGGTTTTGGTCGATCCACTCCCAACTTCGCGGCTCGTAGTGCGTCCGCATCCAGTCGCCATCGACCAGGTCCATGACCAGCGTCCCGTGCGGATTGAGCACGCGGACCACGGCGTCGAGCACGTGCTGGTCGTCTTCCTCGCGCTCGAAATAGCCGAACGAATTGCCCATGATGGCCACGCAATGGAAGCCGTGGGAGGCAACGCGGAACTTTCGGGCGTCCCCCTCATGGAAGGTTGCGCTGAGGCCTTCATTCTTGGCTCGGCGTCGGGCGAGCCGGATCAGGTACCGCGAACGGTCGACGCCGGTCACGTTTTTGAATCCCTGGCGGCTGAGTTCGAGGCAATGGCGGCCCTGGCCGCAGCACAGGTCCAAGACCCGGTCGTTCGGCTCCAGGCCGGCGCATTGGATCACCAGCGAGACCTCTCGCAGCGTGTTGGCGTGGTTTTCGACGACGTCGCCGTCGGTCTTGAGGTAGATGGAATTGAACAGCTTGCGCCACCAATCCTGGGGCAGGTGCCGTTCGAGGTCGGACACCGGGCCGATCGTCCGATTCGCGACCGGCCCCCCATTTCGCTTCTTCGTCGAGAAATTGGGGCCATGCAGGCCGCGACCGTTCGTGCTCACGCGACTCATCAGGGGTGTTCCTGTAATTGGGAGGAATCTGGAGAACGACCTTGCGCGAGATTCGTGGAGGCCCGTAAATGAAGGCGAGACGGCTTTCCCTGCCGGAGGGCAGAACCTCGGAATCCAATTATGCGCACAAGGCGGCTTCGTTCCGCGTCGACAGCACAACGCAAGAGAGCGCGATGAATATATCACCGACGACAGCTTTGACAAGATGAAAACGTCGCCGATTTTCAAATTCCCTTCGGATTTTCTCCGAGGCGACCCGGCAAGGTCCGCACGATCAAAGCCAACGCGATTTGGTCGAACCGAACCCGCATCCGTTCCACAAGACCGCGCAACGGCCGTTCACCGGCGGCAAATCCTCGCACGGGCCGCAAGAGGCCCCAATCGCGGCTCGCGGCGAGCGACGTGTCCCCTTACATGCCGCGCCAAACGGCCGTCAGAAGGCCGCTAAACGAGAATTCCCGACCGACTCATCCCACGTCGCCCAACTCGAGAACCTTGCCGTACCGGGCCAACATCTGTCGCCGCAGTTTGGCGTGCTCGGGAAGCGACAGCCCCGGGTCGGCCTCGACCAGGGCCATGGCGTCGCGACGCGCCTCCTCCAGGAAGCTCTTGTCCTGCAACAGGTCGGCCACGCGAAACGGGGGAAGGCCGTGCTGTCGGGTGCCGAACAGCTCGCCCGGCCCTCGCTGCGAGAAGTCGGCCTCGGCCAACTCGAAGCCGTCGGTCGTCGAGGTGAACGATTTTAGCCTCGCCAAAACGTCCTCCGTGTCGGTTCCGACGAAAACCGCGCAATAGCCCGGAAACCGACCCCGGCTGATACGCCCCCGAAGCTGGTGCAACTGGGCCAGCCCGAAGCGCTCGGCACTCTCGATCGTCATGAGCGTCGCGTTGGGCACGTCGACGCCCACCTCGACGACCGACGTGCAGACGAGCACCTGAATCTCGCCGCAGCGGAAGTCGGCCATAACGGCCTCCTTTTCGTCGCTGGTCATCCGCCCGTGGATCAGACCCACGCGAAACGCCTCCAGCGGGCCATTCACGAGTGCCTCATAAGCCGCATCGAGGCTGACTGCGGCCACCGCCTCGGTCTCCTCGACCAGCGGCACGACGACGTAGCACTGGCGTCCCTCGCCGAGCTTGCGCCGGACGAAATCCCACCACCTGTCGCGCTGGCCTTCCTCGGCCAGATAGGTATGCACCGCTTTTCGGCCCGGCGGACTGTCGCGCAAGGTCGAGACGTCCAGATCGCCGAACAGGGTCATGGTAACCGTTCGGGGGATGGGCGTGGCCGTCATAACGAGGTAGTGGGGATCGGCGCCGGCCTGTTTGAGCGCGGCGCGCTGGCGGACGCCGAACTTGTGTTGCTCGTCGATCACGACCAGCCCGAGCTTCGCGAATCGGACGGACTCCTGAAGAATGGCCTGGGTCCCGACAATCAGATCCACCTGGCCCTCGGCGATTCGTTCGAGCACGTCGCGTCGCGCCGACGTGTTCAGGCCGCCGATCAGCGTGCCGATGCGGACCTGGCTGCCGGCCAAGAGCCGTTCGAGCGTCCGCACGTGTTGCCGCGCGAGCACCTCGGTCGGGGCCATCAGCACGGCCTGATAGCCGTGCGCGACGGCGGCCAGCATCGCATAGACGGCCACGATCGTCTTGCCGCTGCCGACGTCGCCCTGCAGGAGTCGGTTCATCGGCACGGTGCGCGCCATGTCGGCCGAAATCTCGGCGATGGCCGTCTTCTGCGCGGCGGTCAACTCGAAGGGGAACCGCCGTTGGATTCGCGCGTCGATCTTGGCCGAGACTTCCATCGGCGGCGCTTGGCCGTGCAACTGCTGCCGCCGGCGGCGAACGGCCAGCCCAAGCTGCAAAATGAACAACTCCTGATAGACGAACCGCCGCCGCGCCGTTTCCATGCTCTGCCAATCGCTCGGAAAATGGATCTCGGGCAGCGCCTTGCGCAGCGGCCAGAGCCGGTGCGTCTCCAAATACTCCGGCGGAAAGACCTCGTCGAGCAATTCGACGTGGCGTTCGAGCACCGATTCGACGATCCGCCGCATTTGCCACTGTTTGAGCCCCTCGGTCAGCGGGTAGACCGGCAGAATACGGCCGCCCGGCTCTTCCTCGTCGTCGCCGAGCTGGGTGACGGTCGGGTGGTTCATCTCCCAGAACAGGCCGTTGCGCCGCGGCTTGCCCGACAGCATTACCCGGCGTCCGCGATAGAACTGTTTCTGCATGAACGGCTGGTTGAACCAAAGGCCGCGCATGTAGCCGCCGCATTGGCCGCGAATGAGCACGCCCAGCACGCACCGCCCCGGTGTCGAGCCGCGCAGCTCGAATTCCTCGACCGTGCCGACAACCGTTTGCAGCTTGTCTTCCTCGAGCCCGTCGATCGCGCGAAGCTGCGTCAGGTCTTGATAGTCGCGCGGGAAGCAGAACAGGACGTCGGTCGCCGTCCGCAGACCGAGCCGCTCCAATAACGGCGCGCGGCTCGGCCCGACGCCCGGCAGAAACTGCACGGGCGTGGTCAAGCTCGCGGCGGCGGGTTTCTCCGACTTGCCCATGAAGATTATTGTAGCAACCCAACGAGCCGCGTGCCACCAGCAGGTCTTGTCTGAGTAGATCCCGACCAAGTAGGTCCCACTCGCCGAGCGGGACCTGCGTCATGGTGACTCAGACATCGCTTCAGGTCCCTTCCGGCGGAAGGGACCTACTGGAAGGGACCGACTGGATGGAACCTACGGACGGGACCTACAGAAACTTCTGATAGGCGGCCACGGCCAGTGCGTCGCAGCGTTCGTTTTCGGGATGCCCCGAGTGGCCTCGCACGTGGGTGAAGTGGATATCGTGCTTCGCCACAAGCCCGTCGAGGTGCCGCCAGAGATCCTCGTTCTTGACCGGCGACGATTTGCCCTTCGTGCCGCGCCGCCAGCCGTTGGCCTTCCACTTCGCCATCCATTCGGACAGGCCGCGGCCCACATAGATGCTGTCGGTGACCAACTCGATCGTGGCGGGCCGCTTGAGCATCTCCAAACCTTCGATCACGGCCATCAACTCCATGCGGTTGTTGGTCGTCTCGCGATCGGCGCCCGACCGCTCGATCTCCTTGCCCGACGACGGATGCCGCAAGACGAAGGCCCATCCGCCGGGTCCCGGATTGCCGCTGCAAGCGCCGTCGGTGAAAAGGATGACTTCGGCCGAGTTTTCGTCGTGCGATTTGGTCATGCTGGTCGATTTGGGTGTCTGCTCGATAACTGTGTCGCCCAGGCCGCCGTCGAAGAGAAATCAACTCGAGACGACGCCGCGCAAGGAGCCGCTCATGGCGGCCGCAGTGATTGCCTACCATTATGGGCTATTTTTCCCGATTTGGGAAGGTTGGCCGCCGAGAAATCGAATTGGCCCGGATTTGTAGGGAGAACAAGTCCCGCAGACACGGATTTCCCCGTGGATGCGGCGTCTCGCCGCGTTCGCTTCGTCACGAGCCCGTCTCCAGACGACGCTACTTTCGCGGAGCGAAAGGCGACTATCGCCGGCTCACTTGCCGCCCGCCCCACCTTGCGTCACTTGCCGCCCGAGCCGCATTGTCGGAGGAGTTGCTCGAAGCGGGGCTTCATCGTCGGGCCGCCCATTTCGGGATGGAGCAAGGCGACGAGCCGCAGAATCTGCTCGGCCTTGTCGGGACGACCCAACCGTAAGTTCAACTCGGCCACGGCGTACTTCGCGCGGAACCACCGCGCCGTGCCCGACTTCGAACGCCGTTCAATCTCGCGCCACTGCGCCAGCGCGCTGTCGAGCGCCGCGCGGTCGTTTTGCGCGGCGAGCAAACCGGCGTAAGCTTCGCCCAGCTCGCCGTCGTCGGGCCGAAGCTGAACCAACTCGGCGTATTGGCCCAGCGCGTCCGCCGTTCGTCCGGCCGTTGCCGCCGCGCCGGCCGAAACCCGGCGCAACGCGAAGCGTTGGTCGACGCTCAATTCACTTTGCCGCCGGCCGAGCAACTCGACCGCGCGCAATTGCAGATCGGCCAGCCGCGCGGCTTGCTCGCCCGAGGCCGACTGCTCGATGACACGCAACTGCTCGAGCACGTCGAACAACGGTCCCGGGCCGGCGGCCGCGAGACGATCGAACCATTGCCCCGCCTCGGCGACGTGTCCTCCGCCGGCCAGGGCGACGACCAACAGCGCCTCGGCCTCGCGTCGCCAATCGTCGGGCGCGTCGGCCGCTGCGTTCAAGACGGCCGTCAACAACCGGCCGGCCGCCTCGTAGCCGTCGGCCGTCCGAAAACGCATCCGCGCGGCCCAGATCGCGGCACTTCGTTGGGCCGGCGAAATCCGCTCGGGCAGCCGGCCGTCGGGCCCGAGCACGAGCGACTCGAACCAACCGGCCGCCTCGCCGGCGCGCCGACCGACCGCGTCGCAATCTCCCGCCACTTCGGCCAGCCGCGCCTCGTGGCATTGACCAACGGCGTCGACCGCCTCGGCGAACCGGACGTCGCCGGGCGAGATGTCGCGATAGGCGACAATCGCGCGGTCCCAGTCGCGCTCGTATCGCCGCAACGCCCCGAGCCACCATCGGACTTGATCGGCGGTCGCCGCGCGGGGCCACGTTTGAAGATGTTCGTCCAACAAGGCCGTGTAGGAACCCAGGGCGTCGTCGTCGCGCGATTTGGCCAATTCGGCCATGTTGCGGACGGCCTGAAGGTGGATTTCGGCCGCCCGGGGTTCGGCGGTGGCCGCCAACGCCAGTCGCCGGCAGCGCTCGGCCGCCGCGCGGTGGTCGCCCTGCTTCTGGACGATCATCGCCGCCAGGTAGCCCGCGTCGAGCGAAACAGCCGCGTCGCCCGCTTCGGCCGCCAGTTGGGCCGCTTTGTCGTACGCCGCCAGCGCTTCGTCGAGTTGGCCGCCCAGATACGCGCTGCGCGCCGCGCGGACGAGCGTGTCGAGGTCGCCGCTGTCGGCCGCGTGGCGAAAACGGCTCGCCAGCAGCGTCTCGGCGCGCCGCGTCCAATACGCGCCCCAGCGCGACTCAATGAAACGGACCATTTCGGTTGCCCGGGCTTGCCATTGCTCGGCGGCCGTCGCATCGCCCCGATCGACGGCCTCGCTCCACGCGGCCAACGACGCTTCGAGCCGGGCGAAGTCCCAGTCGGGTTGGGCCACGTGGGCCAGCTCGGCCGGAGTTTGCAGAAGCCCGACTGCCTGCCCAACCTGTTTCCGATCGAGCGCCAGACGCAAAGCCTCGGTCCGCGCACGCAGGACGACGTCGGCCGGCGCATGTTCGGCAATCCGGGCGAGCGACTCTTCCGCGCCGCCATGGTCGCCCAACAGCCGTTGGCACGTCGCCCGCGACAGGCGGCTTCGCCAGACCAGCGGGTCGTCGTCGGGCAAGCCGACCAGTTCGTCGAGCTGACGGACCGCCTGGTTCAAGGCGTGGGCCCGATCGGTGCCGCGCGGTTCGTACGATTCGCCTTGGGCCATGCGAGCTCGGGCCAGTTGAAAACGGACGTTTCGTCCGAGCGAAATCAACTCGTCGGCCGAGAACGTTTCCGTCGCGTCGCCCGGCGAACGTCGTCCGGCGGCCGCCTGGGCCGCGACGAGCAATCGGTCGATCTCGACAATCAACGGTTCGAGTCGGCCGATGGCGTCGCGCAGGTGTTCGCGCGCTTCGACGAGCCACGCCTCGGGCTGGCCGGCAACTTGGGCTTGCTGCCGCGCTAACTCGCCGCGGGCCAGCGGAATCAGGGCTCGCTGCAACGCGGCCAAGGGTCGCCACGCGCTGCCGTCGTGCCGCGCGAGCCACTCGTCGAGCGTCGCCTCGGCCTGTTGCCAAAGTTCCGGCTGCCGCTCGGGCGGCGCGGCCGCGGCATGTTCGGCAAGCGTGCGAGCCAGCTCGATCGTCAGTTCGGCCCGGGCGCGGTCCGACAAGGTCGCATCGGCCAGACGCTCGCGACAGTAGAGATCGGCCGACTCGAACAACTGCCGCTCGCGCAGCCCGTCGAGAAACCGGCCGTCGGTCGAACGGTCGTCGCCGAGCGCAATCGCCGCCATCAGGCAAATCGCCGCGAGGGCAAACGCCCGGCCGATCGTTTTGATTCGTCGCGAGTCCATCAGCTTGCTTCCGAGGCCGCGAATTGAATGCGTTGGAGTCCGATCCGTCTGCAGGCGTCGTACACGTCGATCACCCGTTCGATCGGCACGTTGCCGTCTGCGTCGAGAATCACCGGCAGGTCGTTTCGCAGCCGCCCGATAGAGGCCAACAACGCCTGAACCTCGTCGAGGCTGGCGTAATCGCGCTCGTTGATCCGCCAGCCGGGCCGCCGGCCGTCCCACGATATCTTGACGACAATCTCGTCCAAATCGAGCAATTCCGGATCGGGCGGCGACTCGCTTTCGATCGCGCCGGGCAGACGCAGCGGCGTCGGCAGAATCTCCTCGACCGCCTGGAAGCCGGCCGTGCATACGAAGAAGATCAATAGGAGAAAGATGACGTCGATCATCGGCGTCATCTTCACCTCCATCGGCCTTCGTTCGTTTCGATGCTGCAAGGGAAGTCGCATAGTGCCGCGTCTCGGAATCCGAGGTTTCTCGTTGTTCTTTACGATTCGGAAAAAGGGGAAAGGGGGAAAGGGAAAAACGTGTTGGAAGGAAGGAGGACGCTGATTATCGCTAATCGGCGCTAATCTCAATAATTAGCGCCGATTAGCGATAATTAGTGTTCCTAACTTCCTCTTCGTCCCAAGCAACAATCAGCGTTCCGTCGTTTGAGTGAGTGCGTGGTGGGGCTCGCGGAGCTCGACCCACTCTACATCAATCGACCCACCTACTCAAACACAGCCTTCCATCACACCCCACACCCATTTGCGTCAATTCGCGGTTCCACCCACCTCATCATCATCTGCGTCCATTCGCGTTCATCCGCGGTTCCTTCTCTTTTCCTTTTCCTTTTCCATTTCCCCCGTTTCCCCTTTTCCCGAAGCGTTCGTTTTTATCTACTCCCGCCCGGAATCACCGCGAAAGTCACGTTCCACACGCCCGCCTTTGCACAGGCCAGCATGACCGGCTCGACTTCGCGGTAGGCCACGTTGCGGTCGCAGCGGATCCGCACCTCGACCGGTTCGGCCGCGCGCTGGCGTTCGTAGCCGATCATCTGGGCGAATTCGCGCGGATCGAGCAACTGGCCGCCGACCATGATCCGCCGATCGTCTTCCGCCTCGGGCAGGATATTGACGACGACGCGACGCACGCCTTCCTTCTCCTCGGCTTGCCGGCCGGACGCGGCCGTCGGCAGATCGAGTTCGAGTTGGACTTCCTGCCGCGCGAGGTGGCTCGATACCAAGAAGAAGATGATCAACAGGAAAACGACGTCGATCATCGGCGTCATGTTGAAGTCGAGTCCTCCTCGCGACAGATTGTTGGGCACTCGCATCAGCCGCGACCTCCCCGGGGGAGCCCCGGCGGCACGGGCGGCGTCGGGCCCGTGGCCGCTGGACCGCCGCCGGCCGGGCGCTGCGTGCGACCGCGCCGTTTGAGCGGTCCCAAAGCGTGCTGCGCGGCGTAGGCCGTCTCGGCCACGAGTTGATCGACCCGGTTGCGAAAAATCGCGAAAGCGCCGAGCGCGGGAATGGCCACGATCAGGCCCTCGACCGTCGTGACTAGGGCCAGGTAGATGCCCGTGGCCAGGTCGGCAGCCCGGGCCGCGCCCTGGGTATCGGCCACCTCGCGGAAGGCAAAGATCATGCCGACCACCGTTCCCAACAGCCCGAGCATCGGCGCGATGTTGCCGATGACCGAAAGGTACTCGATTTTGCGGAAGAGCCGCGCCGACTGGTCGGCCACGGCGTCTTCGACCGCCTTTTCGACCGCCGTCCATCCTCCTTCGACCTCACCGAGGCCGGCCGAGAGCACAAACGCCAAAAAACTGGGCTGCTGACGACAGCGTTGCTCGGCTGCCGCCACGTTCCCCTCGCCCAGCAGTTGCCGCACGTCGTCGCCGAGTCCCTCGGGCATCAACACCTTCGCGCGAATCGTCATGAGGTGCTCGATCGCCAACGCG
>DOEZ01000029.1 GCA_003532715.1 Planctomycetaceae bacterium | reverse complement strand
GCGCGTGAGCCGGCCGACCGGGAAGCCGCCCCCCGCGAACCGGCCGTGGCGGCCGACGAGCTGATTCTCGACGAGCCGCGCGACGTGCCCAGGGGACAGGCGGAGCGGGGCGACGCCGAACCGAGCGACATCCAAGACCGGACGATGCTCGAGTGGATGTTCGCCGCATTGGGCATTTCCTACAGCGTCGTGTTTCTGGCGATTTCGTTCACGCTCGTTTCGCTATTGGTAATGAACATCCTGACGGCTCGGCGCGAGGCGATCGTCCCCGCGGCGCTGATCGAGAATTTCGAGTCGCTATTGAACGAGAAGAACTACCAAGGGGCCTACGAGTTGGCCAAAGCCGACGAGTCGATGCTCGGCCAGGTGCTTTCGTCGGGCTTGGCCCGGATCTCGCAAGGCTACAGCCACGCAATCGAAGGGATGCAGGAGACGGGCGAGGAAGAGAACATGAAGCTGGAACACCGGCTCAGCTACATCGCCCTGATCGCCCAGGTCAGCCCGATGATCGGACTGTTGGGAACCGTTCAGGGCATGATCGGCGCGTTCCAGACGATCGCCACCAGCGCGACCGCACCTAAACCGGCCCAGTTGGCCGGCGACATTTCGACGGCCCTGTTCACGACGCTCGTTGGCCTGATGATCGCCATTCCAGCCATCGCGGCCTTTACGATTCTTCGCAACCGGATCGCCCGGCTGGTGCTCGAAGTGGGCATTTTGAGCGAAAACCTGATGAGCCGGTTCTCGAACGTCGGACCGAAGAAGGACTGAAACGACAACCGTACACCAGGAAGGGAACCGCGGATGAACGCGNNATTTGCGTTTATCCGCGTTCATCCGCGGTTTCAAAGAAGAGAACGACTGATGCGTTTTCGAGAAAGACAACACGCCGCGTCGGCCGAGAGCGACATGACGCCGATGATCGACATGACGTTTCAGTTGATCGCGTTCTTCATGGTCGTGATCAACTTTGCCGAAGCCGATCAGAACGAGCGGATCCGTCTGCCGGCTAGCGAACTGGCCAAGCCGAGCGAGACGCCCTTCGAGGCGCCCATCACGCTGCAATTGACGCGCGAGGGGACCGTGCTGCTGATGGGCGAGGAAGTCCCGGTCGGCGCGATCCAACCCCTGTTGCGCCGCGAACGCGAGATTCTCGAATATCGGGGAAACAAGCCGTCCGACGCGACCATCGTCATTCGAGCCGATGCCGAGGCGCAGACGGGCGTCGCCCAGGAACTGATCAAGGCGTGCCAGGACACGGGGTTCGAGAAGTTCGCCGTGCGGGCGAAGCAGGAGGATGGGACGTGACGGGGGGCGGGAGGCGGGAGGCGGAGGATGTTGGGATTTGGTTTGTACGCGAGGCGCGGAGGTTTTGATTTGCTTGCTCTTTTCCATTTCCCCCCTTTCCCCTTTTTCCGATCGTGAAGAACCACCAAAGACCCACGAGCCGAGGCCATGAGAGTACGCAACGTCGGGCGGCATAAGGAAGAGCTGCGGCTGATGATGACGCCGATGATCGACATCGTCTTCTTGCTGCTGGTCTTCTTCATCATGACGTTCAAAATCGTCGCGCCCGAGGGCGATTTCAACATCCGCATGCCGGCCGCGGCCCCCTCGCAGAGCGACATGAGCGACCTGTTCCTCCCGCTGCGCGTTCGCATGGACTCGGACGACGCCGGCCGCCTGACGGGCGTGTGGTTGGCCGAGGCGCGGATGAACGACGCCGCGCCGTTTCAAGAACTCCGCGAGCGGATCGTCCTGATCGCCGGCGATGACGCCGGGCCCGGCTCGGGCGCCGACGACCGCGAGATCGAACTCGATTGCGACTACAACCTGCGGTTCGAATACGTCATCGACGCCATCACGGCCGTCTCGGGTAAGGTGCAACAAGGCGAAATCATCAAACTCATCGACAAGATCAAATTCGCCCCCCCACGCGGCGCGCCGCAACCGTAGGGTGCGTCTCGACCTCAGGTTTAGTGGGTAGCACCGGTTCTTGAACCGGTGCCGCGACGCGTCAAGAGGCGTTGGGACAACCGCCGCCACCGTGTAACGTCCGAAGCAACCGTAGGGTGCGTCTGGACGCACCACCGAACGCGTGAACGCGCACCAAACCGCATCACCCCGTGGCACGTTGGTGCGTCGCGACGCACCCTACAAACTCGACGCACCCTACGCATCTGGGCCACCCAATTCGGCCAATCACTCCACGAATTCCGCGCGCCGGGGTGGGAAATCGGTGTCCGAGCGGTGACATAGTGGTTGAAGGGCCGGACATGCGACAAATCGCGGCTGCCCCGGGACACGGTCGGGGGGTGCCGCGATTCGGATGGCGCATGGCTGGATCGTGTCGGGTAGGATGGATGGCACGGGTTTGGACCAACGACCGATTCGATAGGGCGGCGGCTTGGACGTGGAACGCATCGACGCGGAGCAATTGCAGGCATTGATCGACGCGCACGGCGCCGCGTTGGTGCTCTACGCCCGGCAGTGGTGCAACGCTCCGGAAGACGCCTTGCAGGAGTCGCTCGTCGAATTGCTGCGTCAGAACCCGGCGCCCCACCATCCGGCCGCGTGGCTCTTCAAAACGATTCGCCGCCGGGCGATGAACCTGTCTCGCGGCGAGCGTCGCCGGAGCGAGCATCACCGCCGCGCCGGCCGCCAGCGAGAAACTTGGTTCGTCGTCGACGAGACGGCCGGATTCGACGGCGACGAACTGGCCGCCATGCTCGACCGGCTCGCGCCACTGGAACGCGAGATTGTCGTCGCGCGAATCTGGGGCGAGCTGTCGTTTGAGCAGATCGCGGAACTCGTCGAATTGTCGACCAGCTCGGCCCACCGCCGCTACCGCGCGGCGCTGGGGCGGCTTGGAGAAATGACCAACGGCAAACCGCACGTTGCGAGGGAAGACCGATGAATCACGAGAACCGACCGGCGAACGAGCCTGAAAACGAACTGGAGGCGATGGAATTGGAGGCGTTGGAGTTCGACCCGCATCTCGACGAAGTCGAGCAACGACTGCGCCGTGCCCGACCGCAACCGCCAACACTCGACGCGGCAACCATCATGCGGCTGATGGACGAACCCAATGTAGCACAGCCGCCCCTGGCTGTGGAAACTCACTCCGACACCACCCCTCTCGCCAATGCGGCACCATCGACAATCCAAGGACAGCCGAGGGCGGCTATCCCACGCCTCTATCGCCGTATGGCGACTGTTGCCGCGTCGTGGGCGTGCGGCGCGTTGGTCGGGGCGCTGGTCATGTTCCTGGCGATCGATCGACCGCATCCGGCCGTTGCCGAGCCCGGCGGCGAAGCGGTCCGGGCCGAGGAGCAATCGCCCGCGGCCGATCGGGAAACCATGGTCGCCGGCGGCGAAACAAAGCGTCGCCCGCTGGAAACCGCCGAGGGGCGAATCGCACGCGAGTGGAATGCCGACATGCTCCGACGGATCGCCGACCCGGGCCGGGGGATTTCGGACGAGCCCGTGTTTCGCGCGGGGATGCACCTGGTTCAGAACAACGTGCCGCGCCGACGCGACGCACGACCGTACTGCGAAATAAGCCGTTTCGACGACGACGCGATGAGCGAAGAAACCGGGAGTCTCCCCTTGGAACCGCCCATGACGCGCGAACGTCTACTCGAAGAACTATCAAGTCAAACGCCGGGGCACGTTTTGTGAAGCGAGAAGGAACCACCACGGAGGATGCGCCACGACCTCTTGTGCCTTCGGCACCCAGGCTCAAGAACCTGGGCCACCCGGGGGCTTGCCGTCCTTCTTCGCGGCTTCGCGGCTTCGCGGCTTCGCGTGAGTCTTTCTTTCTCTCACGAAGGCACGGAGCCACCAAGAAGAACGTTGCCGGATTGGGAGGCTGTCTCGGTTAGACGCACGTAAGGGCAAGCCGTCCATGCCACCCGCGATGAATAGGGTTTGGCGGGAATTGAACCGCAAGCTGACACAGGCGGGGGCGGCTATGCTACATGGTTGACACAGGCGAGGGCGGCTATGCTACATGGTTTCACACAACCGGGGGCGGCTGTGCTACATGCGATACAAGGCGTTATCGCAGCCTCGCGCAGACGATCCGCGGGAGTCGCGCGAGATCCTTGATCGTTTCGGGCGAGGCGAACGTGCCGGACGACTCGACGAGCGAACAAACGGCCTCGTGGATCATCGGGCTGATTTCGACGATCAAGTACCCGCCAGGCTTCAGTCGCGCGGCGGCTTCGGCCAGCAGGCGTTCAATGATCTCGGTGCCTCGCGGGCCGGCGACCAATGCAATGCGCGGCTCGTGGTCGCGAACTTCGGGCGAAAGATCGGCCCACTCGCTTTCGCTCACATACGGCGGGTTGCTCACGATCAAGTCGAATCGCGCCTCGGGCGGCAGCGCGGCGAACAGATCGCTCTCGACAAACTCGATCCGATCGGCCACGCCGTGCGACCGGGCGTTTTCGCGGGCGACAGCCAACGCGGCCGCGCTCAGATCGACGGCCGTCAGCCTCGCGCTTGGCAGATGCTTGGCCAGCGTGACGGCAATCGCGCCGCTGCCCGTGCCGACATCACAAACCGAGGCCGGTTCTTCGCCGTTGCCGCGCGCCTTCAGCCGGTCGAGCGCGGCGACAACCAGCAGTTCGGTCTCGGGCCGTGGAATAAGCACGTCGGGCGTCACGCGAAACGAGAGCGAATAAAACTCGCGGTGGCCCACCAGGTAGGCGACCGGCGCGTGCTCGGCCCGGCGACAGACCATCTCGCGAAAGCGGGCTCGCCGAGTGTCGTCGGGCACGTCGTCGAACCGTGCGTAAAGATCGATCCGCCGACAACCCAGCGCCTCGGCCAGGAGAATCTCGGCGTCGAGCCGAGGGCTGTCCGCGCCCCGCTTGGCGAAATAATCGTTCGTCCACGACAGCAGCCGCCCGACGGTCCACGTTTCGGTTTGGGACACGGCTCGTCCAGTCGGTTAAGGATTGCGGGAGGCGGTTCTTCGATCGTTATTCGATGGTGCCGAAGGCTTCGCGGAGTTCCTGGCGTTCGTATTCGAGCAACCCCTCGATCACCGGTTCGAGATTGCCGGCCAGAATGTGGTCGAGTTTGTAGAGCGTCAGGTTGATTCGGTGGTCGGTCACGCGGTTTTCGGGAAAGTTGTAGGTGCGAATCCGCTGACTCCGGTCGCCCGAGCCGATCTTGCTCTTGCGTTCGCTCGAGCGCTTGGCCTCGGCTTGGGCCTGCTTGAGTTCGTAGAGCCGCGTCTTGAGCACGCGAAGCGCCTTCGCCAGGTTCTTGTGCTGGCTCTTTTCGTCCTGGCACGAGACGACGATCCCCGACTCGTAGTGCGTCAGCCGGATGGCCGAGGCCGTCTTGTTGACGTGCTGGCCGCCCGGGCCGCTGGCGTGGAAGATGTCCTTGCGGTAGTCGTCGGGTTTGATATCGACTTCGACGTCCTCGGGCTCGGCCATGACGGCCACGGTGGCGGCCGAGGTGTGGATGCGGCCCTTGGCCTCGGTTTCGGGCACGCGTTGGACGCGGTGGCCGCCGCTCTCGTATTGTAGGTGGCGATACACGCCCTCGCCCTCCAGGCCCAGGACGATTTCCTTGAATCCGCCCAACTCTGTTGGGTTCATGCTCAGGATTTCGACCTTCCAGCCCTTCGCCTCACAGTAGTGCTTGTACATTTCGTACAAGTCGCGGGCGAACAGGGCCGCCTCGTCGCCGCCCGTCCCGGCGCGAACTTCCATCACGCATCGCGACCGGTTGGCGTCCTCGCCGCCGATGGTCATATCGAGCAGTTCGTTCCAGTACTCCTCGCGGCGGCGTTTCAACTCGGGCAGCTCGGCCTCGGCCAACTCGCGCATTTCCGCGTCGGCACCCTCCGCCATGTCGCGCGCCTCGTTGATCTCGGCGTTAAGCTTCTTGAACCGGCGATAGGTCATCGCCAACTTGGCCAACGAACCGTGCTCGCGCGCGACGGCCGACAGACGCGCCGAACTGGCCAGCACGTCGGGATCGGACATCTGCCGTTCCAACTCTTCGAAACGTTGGAGGTTTTCTTCGAGAGGGTCGCGCATGGGCTTACGCTCGGGCGAAAATAATCACCGGCGGCGAAAAAGGAAAGACGCGAAAAAAGCAACACGTGGTTCGGCGCGAGCCGTCTACGACTCGTCGGCGACTGCGGCCGCCTGGGCCGGCTTCTTCTTCGTCTTGTTGAGGCTTGCGTAGCCCGCCCCGCCGAACTTCTTGTTGAACTTCTCGATTCGGCCGGCCGTGTCGACGTACTTGAGCTTGCCCGTATAGAACGGGTGGCAGACGTTGCAAATGTCGACCTTCAGTTCGGCCTGCGTGCTGCGCGTCGTAAAGGCGTTGCCGCAACCGCAAGTGACCTTCGTATCGACGTATTTGGGGTGAATGTTCTCTTTCATGAGTCTATCTTTCCTACTTCGACCGGGAAGACGTTGGATATTCTGAGCCTTGGGCGCGGGCTGCTTCCGATAATCGAGAATCTCTTAGTTTATCGGGATCGCGACCGCAGAACAAGTGGCAAAGATTTCAAATTAACGCTCTTATGGGGGGTCGTCGAGGCGGTGGGGTAAGACGAACACCCGGGCCCGGATTATTTGTGAGCCAATCATCTCGCCGCGGGCTTGTATGTGTCGCCGGAGTAATCCGGGCTAGGCCGGCTCCATCTCGGGCGAAGCGTCCTTTTCCGGCTTTTCTTCGAAAGGCAACCATTCGGAAGGACTCTCGACCTTCTCGACCTTCTCGACCTTCGCGGGCTTCTCGTCCTTTTCCGCGGGGGTCGCCTGGGGGTGCTCCGAGGGTTCGGTCCGCTCGGCGGGCTTCGGCTCGAGTTCCGCATCCGGCAAACGAACGTCCGCGGGGGTGGGGTCGAGCAGTTGCGCCCGAACCAAGTTGCCGTGCAATCCGGCCGTGGCCGGCGTGGTTCGGTAGATCATGGCCGCCTGCTTGGGTTGGCCCACGCTCTCGGCGACCCGGCCCAGATTGTAGAACGCTCCGTCCTCCCAAGACTTGAGCAAAGGTCTCATGCTGAAGTAATCCACGGCGATCTCGGGATTCCGGTCCTCGGGCCTGGACGCCGCCAGAGCCACCAGGCCCAGCCAGTAGGTTGCGTCTTCCTTGCCGCGCTGCCGTGCCGCGAGAATTCCTCGCATGTTCCGTGCCGTTTCCAAATTCGGTTCCTCGGCGATGCGCCGTTTCATCGTGGCGAAGTCGCGTGTCGATGGTCTTGCCTGTTGATAGTAGTGGGTTGCGTTGTTCATGCCGTCGAAAACGCCTTTGAGATGTAGAACTCGACCCTTCCACAAGGGCGTTCCTTCGCCCACGCGAAACGGCCGCATGTTCTCGCGCAACTCCTTCTTCTGCTCGTCGGTCAACCGGCCGCGGCGGGCCAGCACTTCGTACGGCCAGATCCAAAGACGGCGGTCGGCCAGATGAGCCACGTCTTTCAACCGATCGACCAGCGCGCTGGGGCTGGTGGTCAAAGCCACCTGCTGTTGACCCGCCAGTCGCGACTCGATCAAATTCATGCGCGCTTCGAGATAGGCGGTCGACGCCTCGACCATCGCCACAACGTTCGCCAGACGCTCGGCGTCGACCGGATAAACGTGGTCCTTGACGTCCAGGTTCCGCAACAACGCCGGGTCGTTCACCACGTCGGACAGGGTGGCCGGCGAGACGAGCAGTCGGCCGTTGTCGAATTTCGCTCCGTCGGGACCGGGAATCGGCAAACCCAGGGCCGGATCGAACAAATAAAGCTCGTTTTCCTCCAACACGCCTACCGCCCACGGATCGAGCGTCTTGCCGGTCGGATCGGCCGGGTCGGGCAGCGCAAGCACCACCGCGTCGATCCCTTGCTGACGCAACAACAGCACGAACACCCAAGCACGATCGACCGCCGTCCCCTTGCCCCAAAGGAGCGTTTCCCACGGCTGTTGCGGAATGCGGTCGGGCTCACGGCCGGTGCCAGGCATCAATTGGATGTTGCACACGGTCCAATCGAACAGGTTTTGTGCGAGAACGAGGTCTTCGAGTTGCTCGCCTTTCGCCCAGTTCGAGACGTCGCGGAGCCACACGGCCTCCTGCAAGGCGTACCCGTCGATCGGAAGAAACGACAAACGATCGAGCGAATGGACGATTGCCAACTCCTTCAACGGTTCGGGCAACCCGGCCACCAGCGGATCGACCTTCCAGTCGGCGGGCAGCTTCTCGTGCTGGACCCACTGGTTAAACCGATCGACGACCTGCTGGCGCATTTCGTCGCCGGCGAACTGTTCGAGTCGCTGGAGATTGTCGACGGCGTTGGCGAAGTGATGCTCGCGCCACTCGCTGCTGGTGTCGGCGACCATGGCCGAATCCTCGGCCTGCCGGTCTTTTCGGCAGCCAGTCAACGTCAGGGTTCCGCAAACGCCGATGAACGTCAGAAGAACCACGCCGAAGCCGAAATCCGACGGCCGAGGGCTTCGTTCTTGCCGCTCGCGGCGGTCCGGGGTGAATGGCTCTGCAAAAAGTCTCACGATAACGTCTCCACGGTGCGGCGAATCGCGAGCAGGCGGCCGAGCAGGGGGCCGAACTCCGCGAGCGGCACCATGTTCGGCCCGTCGCTCTTCGCGTGTTCGGGCTCGGGATGAGTTTCAAAAAACAAGGCATCGACGCCGACCGCAACGGCGGCGCGTGCGAGCGGTTCGACCATCGCTCGGTTCCCCCCGGTGGCGGCCCCCAATCCGCCCGGCTCCTGTACGCTGTGGGTCGCGTCGAAGACGACCGGGGCCCCCAGGGCCCGCATTCGCGGCAGCGACTGCATGTCGTTCACCAGGCGTCCCTAACCGAAAAACGTACCCCGTTCGCAAAGAAGCACTTGGCGGCAACCGGCACTCTCGAGCTTGCCGACAACGTGTTGCATGTCGCCTGGGGCCATAAACTGGCCTTTCTTGACGTTCACCGGCCGCCCGGTCGCCGCCGCCGCGACCAGAAGGTCGGTCTGGCGTGCGAGAAAGGCGGGTATTTGCAGTAAATCGCACACCTGGGCCACCGGGGCCGCTTGGCCCGCCTCGTGAATGTCGGTCGTCACCGGCAGGCCGGTCGCCCGCTTCACGCGTTCCAGGATCGCCAGTCCCGCCTCCAGGCCCGGCCCGCGATATGAATCGACGCTAGTCCGGTTTGCCTTGTCGAACGACCCCTTGAAGATCAAATGGACCGGGAGCGATTCCGCGAGCGACCTGAGCCGCTCGGCAATGCCCAGGGCCAATTCCTCGCTTTCGAGGACGCACGGGCCGGCGATGACCATCAGCGGTTCGCCGCGGCCGCATCGAATCGAACCGATCGTTACCGGATTGTCAGGCACGTTTCGTGCTCCGTTTCAGGTCGCCGTTTCGTCTTTCGGCTGGTAGGGCGAGTCGGGCGGAATCACCAACGTCAGCCGCTCGGGCAGGACCTCGACCTCGACGGGCAGGTAGCCCGCAAAATCACCGTCCAGTTGATAGGGCACTTTGTCCTCGGCGTCGATTCGCAGCCGGCCGGTTCGCAAAAACCGGCAATCGGCCAGCCGCCGATGGGACCGCAACACCAAGGCCGCGAAATAACGAACTCCATGCCACCGCGCCGTTTGGCGGAACGTGCAAACGTCCAACAGGCCGTCGCGTCCGTCGGAGGCGGGCGCGAAGCGAAACCCCCCGCCGTAGCAGGGAAGATTGAACGCAAACAGCCAACCGGCTTCGAACGGTTCGGCCGGTGTCGTATCTTCGGTCGCGACCTTGCAATCGTCGCAGTATATCAGCATCTTGGGAAAGCCGTAATGGGCCAAGGCGCGCGCGATCGGTCGAAAATAGGCGAATCGGCCGATGTGGCCCGTTCGTCCCGCCTCGAGTTCTCGTACGACCTCGGCGTCGAATCCACAGCCAAGCATCAAGGTGAACAGTCGGCCGTTCGCCCTTCCCGCGTCGAGTCGGATCGTTCGGCCGCGCGCGATCGCCTCGACCCACTGGGCAACCGACCGATGGAAGCCAAGGTGTTGCGACAACAGGTTCGCCGTTCCCGCCGGCAGAATCGCGATGGGCACGCCTGGATCGGTTCGATTGACCAGTTCGGCCATGGTTCCGTCGCCGCCGACGCCCACCAGCGCCTGCAACCGGCCCGACGCATGGAGGGCGTTGGCTTCGCGGCACGCGTCGTCCAGGCTGGTGGACCTGTGGGTGGGATGTCCCCGAGAAGCCAGTGTCTCCACGAGGCGACCGACCTCGTCATCGCGCGTTCTGGCCCCGGCGTTCGGGTTGACCAGAATCATAACCTCCCGTTGGGTGGGTGTTGGCATTCTATTATCCGATCGTTGTTCTACGCGACAGCCATCCCGTTCGTTCACGTCCGGTGGACAGCCCTTCCGCATGGGCCGGATCCGCCGAATCCTCTTTCGGCACATCAAAATCGCTCAGTTGTATCGGAATCGACCAGGCTCCGGCTGTGGCGTTCGGTCGTGCGCCGTCCGCGTGTCCGATGTACGTTCGCTTGCTTAAACTATTGTGGCAAAATACTTTAGTGCAAATCAGATTCTTTTTTGGGCGTTGGAATCTCCCTTGGCACGCCATGTGCTTACCAAGAAGGGCGTCGCCCTTGAGAAAAGGCAACGACAAATAAACTTACTGGCCCGTGGGGCCCCTGACGTGTTGTGCCGGGCGGTTACCTTGCCCTTGCCTCCCGGCTAAGCCACTGTGGACTGTGGCTCGTCAGAGGCCCCCATTTTTTTTAACTGTTGGGGCCATTCGTGCCAACCGCCCTCCCTTCTGAAGGGTGGTTTTCTTGGAAGATCTCGGCTGGCGAACGGGAGTCGCGCGAAAAAGGGCCGCGACAAACGGGGGGTAAATCCATGCGTTGGCCCTTGACGGATTCGCCAGCATCTCTTAGTCTTTCTTAATTCGCCACCGTGGGGCCGGTTTCGCGCGCCAGCGTAGCTTCAATTGGCAGAGCACCGCATTCGTAATGCGGGGGTTAAGGGTTCGACTCCCTTCGCTGGCTCTTTTTTTATTGCATTTGGGCCTTTCAGGAGATGGTACCGATGGCGCAAGGCCTCCAGGTCGATCTGAAACAGTTGGTGGTGTTCAACGGCACGTTTGGCCCCCAAGACATCCAGCAGATCGAGGACGCGATCGCGACCGGCTATTCGCAATACATTCTTCTGCGCGACACCGTGGCGGAGTTCGAGGGAAAAGAAGACCTCAGTCCGGCATCGAAAGTCCGTCTCGGCGCGTGTCAGTATCTCCTCGGCCGGTACAGGGACGCCGTCGAAACGCTTCGCAACAGCGACGGCGGCGCGTTGGCCCACTTCTACATGGGCAAGAGCCATTTCGCGTTAACCGATTTCGAGCAGGCGATTGCTTGCTACGACTCGGCTCAGCAGGCCGGCTACAACGCCGATCATTGCGCGCTGGCGCGAGCCGCCTCGCTGCGTTGCCTGCGCCGAGCCGCGGACGCGCTCGTCGTGCTCGACCGACTGTCGGGAGCCGTCGAGCAGACGGCCGAATACCTTTACCAACGCGGCGCCACGGTTGCCGTCCTCGGCGGTAGCCCGGAAGAGGTCGTTCGTCTCTACGAACGAGCCGTCGAAACCGACGGTACGCACCCCGGCGCGTTGTTCGGCCTGGCCATGGAGAACGACCGCCGCGGCAACGACGAGGAAGCGCTCGATCTATACAAGAGGTCGGCCAAGCGTTTTCCGCCTCATGCCGGCTCGCTGATGAACCTCGGGTTGATGTACGAGGATCGCGGACAATTCGATCTTGCCGTGCAATGCTACCAGCGCGTTCTCGAAGTCGACCCGATGAACGAGCAAGCCGCGCTATTTCTGAAAGACGCGCAGGCGTCGAGCGACATGTACTATGACGAGGACGCCGCGAAGCATCGCGACCGCCTCAGCCAGGTATTGAGCATTCCGGTCACCGACTTCGAATTGTCGGTTCGCAGCCGCAACTGCCTGCAGAAAATGGACATTCACACGCTGGGCGACCTTTGCCGATGCACCGAGCAGGAACTGCTGGCCAGCAAGAATTTCGGCGAAACGAGTCTCATCGAAATTCGCGAAATGCTCACATCGAGGGGACTCCGGTTGGGTCAATTGGCCGTCGAGAAGGCCGTGGTCGACGTGTTCGAGCCCGAGTCGCTCTCGGCCGACGAGCAGGCTTTGCTCGGCCAGCCGGTCGCCGACCTGAATCTCTCGGTGCGTGCCCGCAAGTGCATGATCCGCCTGGGCATCACGACGATCGGCGAGTTGGTGCGTCGCAGCGGTGACGACTTACTGGAGTGCAAGAACTTCGGCGTCACCAGCTTGAATGAGGTCCGCGAGAAACTGACCGTTCACGGCCTGAAGCTTCGCGGCGACTGAGTGACCGATGAGCGGCTTCCGCTTCGAACTGCTGCATGTCGATGCGACCCGCGCCGCGCGCCGCGCCCTCTTTCACACACCGCGAGGCGCGATCGACCTGCCCGCCTTCATGCCCGTCGGAACCGTC
>DOEZ01000565.1 GCA_003532715.1 Planctomycetaceae bacterium | reverse complement strand
TCGGGCAAGTGTCGGATCGACCTATCGGCCAAGGCCGCGCTAGACGCGCCCAAGGAGTTCCTCGGTCTGGGCGGCCTGTCGCTCGCGGGCATCCCGGCCGAGAACCTTGTCGGCAACGTCGCGCTGGTGAATAATTTCCGTCCCCAGGTAGCTGGGACGGAGTCGCGAGGGTTGTTTGCTTTCGCCGACTGGACGATTTCGGGTCCCAAAGTCGTCGCCTCGCCCGACCAAGCCTTTGGCCCCATCCTATGGACACTCTACACGCTCAGCGATCGAGTGATGAAGCTTACGGCGCAAATGCCGCCGATCGGCGACGAAGATAGTAAGGAGGTTCGTCTGCAAATCGACCGAGGCGCCGGCTGGGAAACCATCTCGACGGCCGAAATTGACCCGCTGGCCTGCACGGCCACTTTTAGCGTGGCCGATTGGGACGACTCGCGCGAAACACCTTATCGCGTGTGCTGGACGCAAGCATATCGTGACGGCGTGAGCCGGGAGCATACCTATGATGGGACGATCCGAAAAGACCCAAAAGACAAATCGGAACTGGTCGTGGCGGGTTACTGCTGTTTCACCGATTTTCTGTTTCCCAATGCCAACGTGGTCGAGCAGACTCGCCGGATCGATCCCGACGTGATGTTCTTCATGGGCGACCAGATTTATGAAAACGTCGGCGGCTTTGGGATTCTTCGCGAGGGCGACCTGAAGCGGATGACGGTCAATTATCTTCGCAAGTTGGCCTTGTTGGGTTGGAGTTTTCGCGAGCTATCGAAGGATCGGCCCACCGTCTGGATGCCCGACGACCACGACGTGTATCAGGGCAACCTTTGGGGCGCGGGTGGGCGAAAGATCACGCGCGACGAGTGGTACGGCCGCACGGAGTACCACGGATTCCCTTGCTTGGGGGCCAAGGGCGGTTACGTTCAACCGGCCGAATTCGTCAAGGCCGTCGAGCGAACGCAAACGGCCCACTTGCCCGACCCGTACGATCCGACGCCGGTCGATCAAGGCATCGGCGTTTACTACACGGGCATGAAGTACGGCGGCGTGAGTTTCGCGATTATCGAAGACCGCAAATTCAAGTCGGGCCCGTTGGCGATTCCGCGACACGAGAGCCCCCGACCCGACTGGCTCACCGACCGGACCGCCGCACTTGCGGCCGACGTGCCAGGGGCCGAACTGTTGGGCGAACGCCAATTGAGATTTCTACGCGACTGGATCGCCGATTGGCGCGGCGTCACGGCAAAAATGGCCGTTTCACAGACGATTTTCTGCAACGCGGCGACACACCACGGCCGCCCCACGGATTTTCTCGCGGCCGACACCGACTCGAACGGCTGGCCTCAAAGCGGTCGCAACGCGGCCCTGGATCTGCTGCGACGCGGCGGCGTCTTCATGCTCGGCGGCGACCAACATTTGCCGACCTTGATTCGGCACGGCATCGGGCGGCATCACGACGCGGGCGTGTCATTCTGCGTGCCGGCCGGCGCTGTCGGCTATCAGCGGTGGTGGAGACCCGAGGACGTCGCGGACATGCCGCGAGAAGGTGACCGCCACGGCGATCGGCCGAATACGGGCAAATATCGCGACGGATTCGGCAATCGAATCGATGTACTCGCGGTGGCCAACCCGCCCCTGACGCGGTCGCCGCGCAATCGGATCGAAATGGGACGTCAGAAGTCGTCCGGTTTCGGTGTCGTCCGGGTAGACAAGGCGAGGGGGACTTTCACGGTCGAGGCATGGCCGGTGGACGTGCCGCCCACACGTCTCGAAGAGGCCGAGCTTCAATATCCCGGCTGGCCTGCCGCGATCCGCATCGAACAATGCGTGGGAATCGACAACCCGACCGTACCGACCGTCGAACTAAGAAACTGGAACAATCGGCTCTTGCCCGTTGTCCGGGTGCTTGATGCGGCGGGCCAGATTGTTACGATGATTCGAATGACCGGCGAGAGAATGGCTCCTCGCGTATTCGATCGTGACGGTGACTACACGGTCGAGGTCGTCGCGCCCGAAGAGGAGAACCGACTTCTCGCGCGGTTCGAGAACGTACGGGTCGGACAGGCCGGGATGCTCGTGGTTGGCTTGGGCATGGAATGAGTTCGCGGGAGTCGTCTCCATCCGCGTTTTCGATTCACGGAGATTCACCGATGGAAACACGCGTCGTCGAAGGTAAACCGGCTGGCTGGCGAGTTCGCCGTCTGGCGGTTCTAGTCGTGTTGGGAGTTCTGTTGGCCGGCGGCGTGGCGGCCTATCGCCATTACTGGCTTGCCCGGCCGGTCGGCGAGGGGCCGGCGGGGCCGCCGGTCAATTCGACTCCATTCGCCCGAGTCTGGTCCGACCGGAAGGTGCTCGTTCTGGGGCTGGGCGACAGCGTGACGGCTGGCTTCGGGGCTCCGACGGGCTACGGCTATGTCGATCGCCTGGTCGATAATCCACCCGAAGAATGGCCCGACATGAAGGAGCGATGCCTCCGCCGCGTGTTGCCCAATCTTGAGGTGCGGAACATGGCCATCTCGGGCAGCACGTCGTTGACGCATCTTGCCATCGTCGAACGCGACCTGCCCGAGCACGACCGCGACACGCTCGGGCTGGTGGTCATGACGACCGGCGGCAACGACCTGATTCACAGCTACGGGCAGCGACCGCCGCGCGAAGGGGCCATGTACGGCGCGACGCTCCAGCAGGCTCGACCGTGGATCGAGGCGTTCGAAAAGCGGCTCGACCGGATGCTCGATCTGATCGACGAGCGTTTTCCGGGCGGGTGCCACGTCTTTCTGGCCGACATCTACGACCCGAGCGACGGCGTGGGCGACCCGCTGGCCGCCGGGCTGCCGCCGTGGAAAGACTGCATGGCGATTCTCGCGGCCTACAACGAAATCATCCACCGCGCGGCCGAACGACGGCCGAACGTTCACCTGGTGCCGATGCACGCCGCGTTTCTCGGCCACGGTGTTCACGCCGCGCAGTTCTGGCGCGAGCACTACCGGGCCGACGACCCGCACTACTGGTTCGGCGTGAATCTCGAAGACCCGAACATCCGCGGCTACGACGCGATCCGGCGGCTGTTCTTAAACGAAATGGCCGAAGTTCTTTCCGGCATCGACGACGCGGAGGAGGAACCGCGGATCAACGCGGATCAGCGCTGATGCGATTCGTCGCGTTCTTGGTCGGTGAGTCGGTTCGACGATTCGGAAAAAGGGGAAAGGGGAGAAATGGAAAAGAGCGATTAATGTGACTGGGCGTGTAACCGTTCACGGGCCGCCAAAGTCGCCTTTCGCTCCGCGAAAGTAGCGCTGCTTTCGCGGAGCGAAAGGCGACTATTGGGGCCACGTCGCCGGTAAGCCGACAACGACCCGCAAACGGTTACCTGGGCGTTCGTGCATCATGGAAAGTGATTAACATTCCTTTCCACCGTTTTCATCCTCGCCTCTCGATGCTCGTCGGTGTTTCAGATTTCTCACTCCGCGATTCCCACCTCACCTTATTCCCCCTTCCTCCGAGCCGTCTCTTCGTGTCCTTCGTGCTCTTCGTGGTGAATCCTTCGTTTGATTCATCTGCCACAACAGGCGGGGTGGCCAAAAACGCGTCTTGAAGACAGCCCGGTCGATCGGTTATCTTCGTGGGCACGTCAGCGGTATCGGCGGGGCCTGAGTTCGCTCGGGTGTTTCAACGAGCCCGACGGTGAAGAATCGTTCTTCGCCGCCGGGCTTTTTTCGCGCGCTGATTCGCGTCGTGTTTTTCACCACGGAGATACGGAGAGCACGGAGGAAGAGAAGGGGGAACCGCGGATGGACGCGGATCGGGCGTCAGGTGGGGCGATGCAAGGCAACGATTGCCAGTGCCTCGGAGTCAAATCTTGCATCGCCCCACCCTACAGGATTTTTCGTTTTGAAATTCCTATCCGCGTCCATCTGCGTTCATCAGCGGTTTTCGTCCGTCTCCGTGTTCTCCGTGCCTCCGTGGTGAATCTTTCTTTCGCACGTCAAACGATGAGGTGTTTCGATGATCGCCCCCGTGGTAATCGACCAGATTCGGCGACTCTTGGCCGAGCGGAAGTTGAGCCAGCGGAAGATCGCCGCGCTGGTCGGCGCGAGTCGCGGGACGGTGGCCGGCGTGGCTCGCGGCGATCGGCCCGACTACGAGGCCATACGGCGAAAGCGGCAAGCGCAGAAGGACCCGTTGCCTCGGGGGCCGCTGGTCCGTTGTCCGACGTGCGGCGGCAAGGTGTACATGCCCTGCCGGCTGTGCCAGATGCGCGAGGAATTGGCCAATCGGCCGCCGAGTCCACCCGACACGCGACCCGTTCCAACTTTGGACCTGGAGCTGCGCGGCGAGACGCTCTCCCGGTACGAAGCGGTGCATCGCTTACGGATGCAGCAAGGAGAGATGGCTGAGCAAGACGCGGACCGTTTGTGCGACAAAGCGGCCGAGTGGCCCGACGACTGTGACGAGGAACAACGATGAACACGAGCAGTGCCGACAGCCCGACGTTTGTAGCCTACGACGAAGCACGCCGCGCGATTGCCGACGGCGACTTGCTGCTGTTTCGCGGTCGCGGGCTGATCGCGACCGCCGGTCGCGGCGTTCATAGTCACGCGGCCAAGGCGGCGTGGTGGGACGACGACCTGTTCTGCCTCGAGTTTCGTGCGTTTCGCGGCGGCCGGGCCGTGTTGCTCTCGCACCTGGTCCAACGCTGGCCCGGCCGGATCGACGTGTTCGAGACGAATCCCGAGGGGCGCTGGCCCAACTACGATCGGGCCGAGGCCACGCGCGCCATGCGGCGTTTGACGGGCTTGGAATACGGCTGGGTTAACGTGTTGCGAGTGGCCCTGACGCACGCGCCGGTGGTTCGTTGGTTTCGCGCAACCTCGGAGGACGACGCACGGACGAACGACCGTCCGCCGTTCTGCTCGCAGGCGGTGGTCATGGCCGACCGGATCGGCGGAGGCGTCGACCCCGTGCCACGATTGGCCGACCGGCGAACCGAACCGGCCGACCTGGCGCGGTCGCCGTTCTATCGTTATCGGTTCACGCTGGTTCCTTGAGGCGTGAAGGATCACCGCCGAGACGCCGAGACGCGGAGGAGAGGAACCGCGGATGAACACAGATAAACGCGGATGCGTTTGTTGGTCAGGACTTATTTACCACGGAGGACGCGGAGGGCACGGAGGAGACGGAGAGTCTGTGATCTGAGATCTCAAATCTGAGCTTTGAATTGTGAGCGTCGAAATTGTGAAATCTGAAATACAAAAAAGGAGGCTTTGACACATGAAACGAACTACCTCTTCGACGTGTCTGGCGGCGATTGTAGCTGTCGTGTTTCTGACGACCGCCAACAGCGTCACGATTGACTCGGCCATTGCTCAGTGCGGGCCTGGCGGGTGCCGCGTTGACCAAGGCGGGCCAGGTTCTGTTTCGCCCGGTGCGGCTTTGCGGCATGAATCGCCCGGCGCGGATTTCCGGCATGAATCGCCGCGCGGGCACTATCGCAGCGTCGTGCGCATCCAAACGGTTGATCGCGATGGGTCGCGGTCGTTCGGCTCGGGCGTGGCCGTTCGCTGGGGGCGGCGCGTGGTGATTCTGACCGCGCGGCACGTGGTGAAGGACGCAAGACGCGTGTGGGTTCGCGGCGTGGCGAAGTACGTCGAAGCCCGAGTGGTAGGCGTCGATGCGACGTGGGACGTGGCCGGACTGGTGCCGAGCGACGAGTCGGAGTTCGTCGCGGCCCAAATCGCCTGGCGCGAGTCGGGCCACCCCGCGCCGGGCGAGCCGCTCGAATCGTGCGGGTTCGGCGGCGACGATCGGCTGGCCGTCAATCGCGGCCGGTTCCTCGGCTATCGAGCGCCGATGGGCTCGCGCGGCCGCACCGATTGGCTCGTGATGAGCGGACAGGCGCGTCAAGGCGACTCGGGCGGGCCGGTCTTCAACCAGAACCGCGAACTGGTCGGCATCCTCTGGGGCTGCGCCGGCGGCGAAGTCGTCGCCACGCAATGCGGCCGGCTCCATGTCTTCCTGACCGAGAAGTTCAGCCCGCCGAGCGCCGAAACCGAACCCCGACCGTCAGGGAGCGGGCTGTCTCGACTGGCTGATGCAGTGACCGCGGTGCCCAAGCTTGCGGGTGCGGCTGCGACAGGAGACGTGCCCGCCTCCAATCGTGCCATCGACGACTCGTCCAACCAAGCGGGCGCCGTGGAGGGCTTGCCCATCCTTGCGAATCAACGTCTCGTTCAAAACCTCCTCGGAAGCAACTCGACCGCGTCGTCGCAACGCATCCAACAGGCCGTCCATCAACCGCTGCTGCCCTTGTGCCGGCCTCGGATGCCCGAGCCGCCGCCCGCGCCGCAAATCATCATCCGCCCCGACCCGCACACCGAGAGCATCGACCGCAAGATGGACCTGTTGATTGAACAGAAGCAAGAAGCGGCCGAAAGAGAGCAGGCGGACGAGGCCAGCCCGGTACTCCTGTTTCTGGTAATCGGCGGATGTGTTGTCCTGGGGATCATCGTCTACTTCGCGACGCAGAAGGACGTGTGACGGGCGCATTAGCCAGATGGCCGTTCGACGTTTCGGAAAAAGGGGAAAGGGAAAAAGGAAAACTGTAACCGCGGATGAACGCTGATGGACGCGGATGTGAGGTCAAGGGGTGCTTAAACCGAACCCCGAGCATAAGCGAGTGGGCCCTTGCGTAAGCGAGCGGACTCCCGCGACTCGGGAAAGAGGAGAAGCGGAAGCGTTAACTGAAATAAACACGAAACCCAACTAATCAAACGGAGATGCAAATGGAAAACTTGACCCCGGCAATGCAATACGTGATCTTCGGCGCGGCGACCCTGCTGGCGACCGTGGTTGTCTTGTGGTTGTACAACCGTCGCGAGCGGCGGCGGAAGCACGCGTTGGAGCTGGCCCGGCTGATGAGCCAGTGGGGGCTCGGTTGGTTCGCTGAAGCCTACGAGATGTACGCGGTGGGCGATTACAGCGGGCTTATGTGGAAAGCCCGCGAAATCGTCTCGGCCGTCCGCAGCGACGAGGCGATGGTCGGCAAACTCTGGGACGTGACGACGAAGGTGACGACGCACGTCGCCTCGCGCGACGAGTCGAAAGCGGCCGAACTGCGAAAACTTCTCGGCGAGCGCTGATCGAATCCACCGCGAGTTCATGCACCGCGAAGGCGCGAAGAGCGCGAAGTATCGGAAAAACAGTTCACCACGGAGGCAGGGAGAGCACAGAGGGACAGAACGGGAACCGCGGATGAACGCGGATGGACG
>DOEZ01000566.1 GCA_003532715.1 Planctomycetaceae bacterium | reverse complement strand
CGCTCGTCGCCCCACCCTACTGCTCTAGACACTGCTCGGGGCAACCCGTTCGAAAACCCGATCGACGATCTTCCCGACGGTCTCGGCCTTTTCGGCCGTGTCGTCGGGAACGTCGATGTCGAATTGTTCTTCGATCTCCATGGCGATCTCGATCACGTCGAGGCTGTCACAGCCGAGACCATTCACGAGGTGGGCGTCTTCGTCGATCTGTTCGATCGGCGTCTCCGATTGCTCGGCGATGATGCGGCGAATGCCGTCGAGCACTTGCTCGCGAGTAAGGTTGTCTTGAAGGTTCGCGCCGTGGTTGGGGGTCATCCATTGGTCTCCTTGTCGGAAATGGTTGGGGAGTCGGCCGGCGGCGGTCAGTCGGTTTCGGCCGCCCCGATCGCCTCGACCAACTTGCGGATGGTGGTGAAGTCGGGCGTGGTGCGGCCGCGTTCGATCCGGTTGAGCGTTTCGGGGCGGATGCCGGCGCGGCGAGCCAATTCGGCCTGGGAAAGTCTCGCCGCGTGACGCCGCGAGCGGAGTTTTTCGGCAAGCGACTGCCGATCCGCGTCGAGCCCCGAGGCGAGCAGGGTCGTGTCGGGTTCCGGGGCCTTGGCCGCGTCGATTCCCGCGGCGCGGCACAGACGTCGAAATTCGGACTCGCGAAGAACGACGTAGCGTTTGCCGTCCAACGTCAGTTCCTCGTGGTCGATGGTCTCCGGCTTCTTCTTGGCCATGGCTTTCCTCGTCGGTTGAATTCCGCGTGACCCTGCCCCGGGTTATTTGTGATACGCACACCAACCGGAAGTGCAAGCGAGAGGTGTGTAATGACTGATCGTCAATAACGACTTTGGCTGACACTTCGCCGCGCCGCGGCAGAATCACTGGCCCGCGTATAATCCACGCAGGCTTTCTCTTCCATCGACATTAACAGAGTATGACGTGAGTGTCAATAGTAATGCGTTGTAGCTCAATAATCAGAAGGTGAAGCTGCATTGACTGGGAAAAATGGGGCAAAAAACCGTAATGGGCGTCCCAAACCGTCTGACGCCGGCCTACGCGCGGTCGGTTTTTTCGACGGACGATACACCGTTTGGGCCAAAGCAAGTACAATGGAAACGTATTGCAAGGAGAACGGCGGGCAAGGGACCGCCGCAAGACAACACATTGATGGGGGGNNCGGGCTTCTCTTGGCGATCATTCCTGTCTCGGCGCGAGCCGATCTGTTGCTCTATCAGATTCCAGGCACGGGCTCGGCCTTTGTCATGCAGGGCGAGGTCGAGATGACGCCGGGGCGGATCGTCACGTTCCGACATCCTCAGTTTGGCACCATTCACTTCGATCACGACATGGTGCAGGTCTACAAGGCGGCCTCGACGCTTCGGCTTGCTCAGAACAAATTGCGGAGGGCGGGAAACGACGCCGACGCCTGCGTCGAGGCGGCTCGCTGGGCGCTGCATCACGGGCTGCTCGACGAGTTCTACAAAGCAGCCTCGGCCGCCTATCGAGCCAATCCCAAGCATCCGACGGTCGAGCGACTCGTCCGCCTGAAGCGATTGATGGACGCACCCATTCCGATCGACAAAAACCAGGAAACAGAACTGCGCAAGTACGTCACGACCCACGACGACATGGAGTTCGTTTACGGCAAGCACTTCGTGTTGATGCACAACACGAAACCGCCAAAGGCGTCGGCGAGAGGAACGGGCAGGAAGAAGAACCTGCCACCCGCCGAGCAGCGTCTCGAACTGCTCGAAATGGTCTATCAGAGTTTCCTGCTGAAGTTCTGGCTCGAGGGGATGGAAGTCGAAGTCCCGAAGGAGCGGCTCAAGGTCGTGTTGTTCGCCCACCAAGACGATTTCGTCTCGCTGGCCATGGCGAAGAAGATGGGCCACATGTCGAAAGCGTCGGGCGTGTACAACAAGGAGGTGAACATCGCGTTGTTCTACGACCAGGCGACGTCCGAGGGGTTGGACGAATTGGACAAGATCAACGCGAGCCTCAAGGAAGATGCACGGTTGGCGGCCAGTCGGCGCAATCCGGCGGCGCGGGACCTTGTTCGGCTGTCGAATTCACTCAACCTGGTTTGCGAGCGGCTGAAGTTGAATCTCGACATTGAAGTCGTCACCCACGAGGCGACGCACCAGATGGCCGGGAACACGGGTCTGATGCCGAACGACTCGGGAACGCCCGTCTGGGTCGCGGAGGGCATCGCGACTTACTTCGAATCGCCCAAGGAGGCCGCGTGGGCCGGCATCGGCGGCGTGAACGAGGAGCGACTCAAGCTCTATCGGGCCATGGCCGGCGACGAAGAGCATGCCCACATCGATTTCATCGTCTCCGACGACGTCTTCATGCGCATCAAGCCGGACAAGATGGTTGTTGCCTACGGTCCGTCCTGGGCGCTGACCCATTTTCTCATGGCCCACCACTTCGACAAGCTCAAGCAGTACTACGCCCTGTTGGCCGAGAGGAAGACCAAGGACTTCATGCCGTTTCCGCCGGAGGAAAACCTGGCGCTGTTTAAGAAGGTGTTCGGCGAGGACACCGACACGCTCAATGCCCAGTGGCATCGGTACATGCAGAAGCTTAAGACCGACATCGAGCAGATCATCGACGGCGATACGAATTGACGGCTGAAACAAAAGCAGGCCGCGCCCGCCATGCGGACGCGACCCGCCAAGTGTAGCCTTAACCCGAATCTTTGTGGGGCAGTGATGGTTGTGGCGAAACGAGTAAAAGGCCCACATCACACATATCGCCAGAATCGCATCCCCCAATGGAGGGCATTATTCTACCGCGTGGTCGAATTTCACGCCCCCACCGCCAATCGGGCCGGCGCGAACACGTCGGTGTTCTCGCCGGCCGACCGGCTTTCGCTCCATCGCGTGCGATCAACCTTGTAGCAGGATCAGGGTGAACACGAGTTGCGCCTGCGTGCGAAGCAGAAGTTCGCTCAGGCTGAGTTGCCCATTTCCGTTCACGTCGTAGATGTGGGCGTAACCGGTTTGGTTGTCGGGCACGTCCGTCATGCTGTTGGTGGCTTGCAGCAACTGCCAGATCGTTAGGTTCGTGCCGTTGGCCACGCCGAACGCCGCGCCGCAGATGCCGACGTTGACGACTTTCGTGGCAATGCCCGTGTCGGTGACGCCGAAGCCGTACGCAGCGCCGAGGTCGCCGCCCAGATCGCTCCGGGTGAAGTAGTTTGCCAGCACCAGGGCCATGAACTGGGTGTCAACGTGGTTCACGATCCGCGACAGAATGCCGCGTTGGCGGAACAGTTGATGCTGAAAGAACTGGTGAACCATGTTGCCGTCGGCGTCCGCGAACAGGTTTCCGAACACGTTGCTGAAGTTCGTGGTCAGCCACTCGGTCAGATCCGTGCCTGCCGCGATGAGCAGGTTGCGGCCATTCTGGCTGTTCCAGAAGCTCACGCTGGCCGTATCGCCGTCGGTCACTTGTTGGCCGATTTCGGCGAAGAAGTAATCGTGGGCGTCGGTCGTCGCCAGGGTCACCCGCATGACGTCGTTGGCCGCGATCGCGCCGCCCAACGTTCCAAGGATTTCAGGTCCGTCGTTGAGTCCCGTGGGCTGATCCTCGCGGATCTGGTAGGTTCCGGCGGGCAGATCCTCGAAGAGGTAGAATCCCCCCTCGGTCACGGCCGTGATCGGATCGCCGAGGTTGTCGAGCACCGGCGAACCGAATTCGTCGAGCAACTCGACGAGCACCCCGTCGACGGCCGATTCGTTGGCGTCGTAGAGGCCGTTTTGGTTCACGTCGACGAACACCGCGCCGGTGATGCTGGGCCGGTTGACCAACTCGACGGTGATCTCGGCCGTGTCGGTCGATCCATCCTCGTCGGCGACCTGAACGATCAACTCGTACGACGCGACGTACTCAAAGTCGAGTTGCGTCCAGTCGGCCACGGTGATCTCGCCGGTCTCCGGATCGACGGCGAAGGCCGTCGCGCCGTCGCCGCCGACGATGCTGAACGTCAGCACATCGTCGCCCGGGTCGGTCGCTTGAACCGTGCCGACCAAGGTTCCATTCGGGCTGTTCTCCTCGACGGACATGTTGGCGGCGACGAGCGTCGGCGCGACGTTCTCGACGTTCAGGTCGAACGTCGCCGTGGCCACGCCTCCTTGGCCGTCGTCGGCCGTGATCGTCACCACCGCGGCTAGTGGGTCGTCGGTCGCATCCCACGACCAGGTCCACTCACCGGCGGCGGTTCCCGTCTTCGTCACGGCGCCGATCGAGGCGCCGATCGTCACGTCGTCGCCGAGATTCGGGTCCGCGAAGGTGCCGCCGTTCAACGCGATCGTCCCTTCGGCGACGCTCACCAAGCCGCTATCGACCGTGACAGCGGGCGGTTCGTTCACCGGCGTCCCGCCGCCGACCGTGACGGCCGTCGTTTCGCTCAGGGCGCCACCCAGTTGGTCGGTGACCGTGACCTGGATCGTGTATTGACCCGAAGCGGCGTAAAGGTGGTTGGCGGCCAACTCCCACTCGCCTTGTTCGAGCGTCAGCGATGTGTTGGCGCCGTCGCCCCAGTCGATCAGGACCGCGTGCGACTGCGGATCGTTGGCGAACGAGACGTCGATTGCGACGGGGCTTCCCTCGTCGACCGGGCTGTCGGTCGTGACGACCAGGTGGGACAGCACCGCGTAATCGACGAATCGCGTCATCACATCGTCGCGATCATGCTGGATTACCTTCTCAATCTCCCTTGGATCGGTCGAAAACCACAGGTTGCCGTGGGCCGCCATGTCGTGTCCCACCGGCGGAAGGCCGCTGGGACCGACAATCGCGTTTTCAATGCCCAGAACGGGATCCGTGGACCAAGTCCAAACGGCCGATCCCCATGGGGCTTCCCATTCCGAGGGAGGCAGGTAATTCGAAAAGTCGTTTCCGCCCGTGCTTACCCCGAGGCCGGTGAAATTGTTGGTGCTGCCGGGCAGTTGTCCCATATCGACCACCGGACGAGTTCCATCGATCCAGTCGGAGAGGATAACCCCGTTGGCGTTATCGTTCATGTTCGTGTTTTCGAGCAAGAGCGTGCCGCCCCAGCAATTGACCCCGACATACGAGCTCCCGGCAATTCCCAGCGGATTATCGACGATTCGCGCGCTTCCGCCGGCTTCGACGTACACGCCCATCATGTTGTCGATGAATTGGCTCTGCGTGATCGTCGCCACTCCGCCGGTGATTTCGACGCCCTGGCCGTTGCCTTGGACCAGGCAGCCGGTCAGCAGGGCGTCGCCGCCGCTCATGTGCATTCCGACTTCGCTGTCGAACATTTGAACATTGTTCAAGTCTAGCGAGGTCACGCCATCCTCGCCGACGTAATTGACTGCCGTCCATGCATTGGCGAATCGCATGTTCTCGATGGTGACCTCGGCGCCCATGATCGTCACGGCATGGCCGTTGATTTGATCGGTCGAGTAAACGACGACGTCCGCGGCATTGGTGGACCCTCCGAGGAGAGTCAGGCTCTTGTTGACCGTGATGTCCTCCATATACGCGCCGGGCGAGACCGTGATCGTGTCGCCGGCATTCGCCGCGTCGATCGCAGCCTGGATCGAGGTGAAACCGGTCTCGTCGTACGTGTGCATCGCGCCACCGTGATAGACGATGTCGCCCGACGAAAGATAGCCGTTGTTGTCCACATCGCCGTTGGCCGAATCCCAGTCCCATTGATCGCCGGGCGCGACGCTGATCGCGCTGAGCATGCACCGAGGCTCGAGGCTTTCGGTGGTCAATCGCCGTCGTCTTCTGGTCAAGTTTCGTTTCATGATTCGTCTCTCCTTGTGCAAATAACTTGTTAACGCGAAGGGACCGACGAGAAAAAGAGCACGACCGATTCGTTCGACGTGGCCGCTTGCGGCATTTGTGTGCCCGGTCTCGGCCTTCCGAGGCTGCCCGCGAAGAGGTTCTGTCCCATTTGAAGATTCCCCAACGATACCACGGCAAATCGCCTGCCCTCGTTTTCAGATGCGGCGAAGCCCTCCCCTTGTCCCAACGAGAACACAAAAGACGAGAACCGTCCTTGCCGCACAGTTGAACACATCAGAGGCGGAAATGTCAAGAGTTTACACCGGATTTCCGTGGATTTTCCGAAGACGCCGGGGGGTGCTGCATGCATCCGCCGCACCGCGAGGGTCGCTCCGCGCCGCTCGGCCGATTGCTTGCGTCGTTTCCGCGAGAGCCGCCATCATGCTTCCCGCCGATCGGCGGCCTTATCTCCGCCCCGACTGTTGGCCTGCTTGCCGGGCCGGGGGACGATCCGTGGGCGGTTGGGCGACGACGATCTTCCAGCCACGTTCGACGCGCGGCTTGAACGGATCGCCTTCAAGAATTCGCAGGGGATTCTGCGGGTTGATGACCGTGTCATAGAACAGAAACCGCTCATGGCTCGCGCCGATCATCACGACCCGGCCGTCGGGCAGGGTTCGGTTTTGCCCGTCCGAGGCGTGTCGTTCGATGGCGATGGGGCGCATGTCCTTCGTGCTGAGAATGATGACGACGTATCGGAAATCGGCCGCTCCCTTTTGCGTTCGTGGCCAGGCTTCGAGCCAGAGTTCGTCGTCCTTGCCCGAGGGGGTCGGCAGCAGCGGGCGAATCCAGTAAAGCTCCTTAAGCCGATCGGCCTTCGCGCCGAAGACGAACGGAACCGGACCTTCGGCCAGTGCCTTGCCGCCTTGCATCGCGGGCGGGAGAACTTCCTGGACGATCTGCTTGGTTTCGCCAAAGTGGTATTGAAAATACGACTTCCCGTCGCATATCCACTTTTCGGGCTGTTTGCCCTGGATCTCGTAGAGTCCCCGATCTGGCTTCTGGTATTTCAATATCCCCTTGTCTTCCGACTGAAGCACCGGCGTCGGCGAATTGGTCGCCAAGTCGGGAGCATACCTGTGAAGCACGAACTTCGTCTCGAACACCTGGATGCGATCGCCGTGTTGCTCCCAGATGTTCAACACTTGCTCGAGGTACTGCTGGTCTCGCGCGGGCAGTGGCCACCAGGTGGGCTGCATCGGCACGGGGACAGCCTGGCCCTGCGGCTGACGGACGATCGGCTGGCCCGATTGCGCGGCTGCAGGTTGCCCCTGGCCTTGGGTCGGCGGCGACGACCGCCAATCCTGATTCCCCTGGCCGGGCGCCGTGCCGACGGCGAGTAGAAGGACAAGACTCGATAAGACGGCGATTCGCACTATCATGGGGTTCCCTCCCGCGAATTGACTTTCCATGAACACGGTCGAAATCCCGCACCGGGGAGAGTCCCCCCAACGGCAGGGAATGATGGTGGTTTATTCTATCACGACTCGCCAAACGGCCCTAGATCGGATTTTCAACCTCGAACCAGGCCACCCGGTGGGGCTCCAAGCGAATTGGGCCGGCGGTCGGCGAGCGAGGGTCGTCGGAGAGCAGATCGCGGATTGGTTGCAGCGAGAAACGCCGCTGGACGTCGATCGTTTCCGACGAGCCGCCCAGATTGGCCGCCACCAGAATCCGTTGCCGCCCGTCGAGACTGGTCCGCAGAAGGGCCATGGTCGTCGGCGAGTCGGTCGGCAGGAGTCGCTGATCGGCTTCGGGGTGGAACGCCGGTTGCCCGCGCCGGACGGCCAACATGTGGCGGTAGGCGGTCAACACCCGCGCGGGCGGCGCGTCGGCCCGCGACAGAATGTCGCGAAGCTCGTCGGCCTGGTACTTACGCCGGTTGATCGAGCGCGCGCGGCCGGTCCGCGCGACGCCCGCCTCGTCGTTGGGCGTGGCGACGAGGCTGTGGAAGTAGACGGCCGGTATCCCACGCAACGACAGCATGATCGCCTGGCCGGCCAGGAAGCGGCCGATTTGAATCGACTCGCGCTTGGCGTCGTTGGCGGCGTCGGGTTCGTCCATCGCCGAGAAGTAGGTGAGGTTCAGCTCGTAGGGGCTGTCGTCGCCGTTCGGGTTGCGCTTCGTGCTCACTCGTCCGCCGCGTCGCTCGACGGCCGCGAGAAGTCGTTCGAACCGGTCGGACGGCATGAGCCCCTCGAGCGGTCGCACGCCGATGCCGTCGTGCGAGGCCGTGAAGTTCAACGTCGTCGTGCCCGGCGGGGTGGGCTCCGACGCGGCCAGCCAATCGGCCAGCAGCCGCGCGTCGCCGGTCAGAATCGCGTCGAGCAGCAGCGGCGCGAGGCTGAATTGATAGACCATGCGCGCCTCGTCGCCGTCGCCGAAATACGAGACGTTTTCCTCGTGCGGGACGTTCGTCTCGGTCAGAAGGATCGCGCCCGGCGCGACAAGCTCGACCACGTCGCGCAAGATCTTAACGACCGCATGCGTCTCGGGCAAATGGATGCACGGCGTTCCCAGACGCTTCCAGAGATAGGCGATGGCGTCGAGCCGAACGATGCGAGCGCCTTGGGACAGGTAGAGAAACAGGATGTCGATCATTTCGATCAGCACGGCCGGCTCGGCGTAGTTCAAGTCGATCTGGTCATCGCTGAACGTGGTCCAAACGTGCCGCCGCCCCCGCGACGTTTCGACCGGGGTGAGCAGCGGCAGGCTTCGCGGCCGCGTCACGTTCGACGTGTCGGCCGCCGGATCGACTTCGATGAAGAATCGCTTCCACGGCTCGCGTCCGGCGCGATAATCGTCGAACCAGCGGCCTTCGCGCGACACGTGGTTGAGCACCAGGTCGAACATCAGCGAGTAACGCTTGCCCAAGTTGTGAACGTCGTCCCAATCGCCCAGCGCGGGATCGACCCGGCGGAAGTCGATCACCGAGAAGCCATCGTCCGACGAATAGGGAAAGAAGGGAAGGAGGTGGACCGTGCTGATGACGCGATCGAGTTCCATCTCGGCCAGCGCGCGGCCCAGTGAGGCCAACGGCGATTCGCCCTCGCCGCGAACCTGGTCGCCGTAGGTGATCAGCACGACGTCGCGCTCGTCCCAAAGGGGCTCGCGGGGCGGCGGCATGTTCGGCCGCGCCGCCTCGACTCGCTGTAGGACGGCTTCCAGGCAACTTTCGGCTCGTTTTCCGTAGAGCAGCCGCAATTTGGGCGACAATCGAGTCCGAAGAGTTTGTTCGATCGACATTTAGTTGTCCTGGCAATTGAGAAAGAGGGAACCACAGATGAACCGGGTACCACCGGTTCTTGAATCGGTGCCGCGAAGCGGCAAGAGGAATCGTTGTGATTCACTCGGACCTCTTGTGCCTTCGGCACCCANNCAGGTTCAAGAACCTGGGCCACCCGAGATACTTCTCCCATCAGCGTTTATCCGCGTTCATCCGCGGTTCCATGAAGTCAAGTATTCTCTTCGTGTCCTTCGTGCTCTTCGTGGTGAAATACTCCGGCCTACAGTTCATCCAACCCGGTGTAATTCGTGATCAGCGACCGGAGTTTCCGCCGCAGGACGGAGTAGCTGAAGAATGCCTTGCCGAGTTCGTAGTTATAATCGACCATTTCGCGGCGGTAGTTTTCGTCGGCGATCACTTTGCGAACGTGATCGAGCACGCCGCGCGTGAGGAACCCGTCCATCGCGATGACTTTGAATCCCTTGGGCTCGATGTCGGAGATGAAGATCGAGTAGCGATTGACGAGAACCGGCTTGCGGAAGTAGAACGCTTCGAGCAGTGCGTTGCCGAACCCTTCGTAGAGGCTCGGGTAGGTGATCAGGTCGGCCGCCGCGTAGACTTCGTTCAGCCCGGAGCTTGCCAGTCCGCTCGAAAGCGGATCGCTCGAGGCGGGCAGGGGCGAGTGGATGAATCGCAGATCGACGCCCGACTGCTCGGCCAGTTCGACCAGGGCGTGCTGGTAGTCGGGCCCCTCGTCGCCCGATTCGTGTGAAACGACCAGTTTGCAGCGGGGGTCCTTGAGCTGGGCCACCAGCGCGATCGAATGTTCGATTCCCTTTCGCGGAACGACGCGCGTGGGCTGCAAGATCATGATGTCGTCGTCGGCAAGCCCGAGTTGCTCGCGAAATGCGGCTCGCGCGGGCAGATCCTCGGGCGGAGGGTTCTCGAAGTCGAGCACGTTGGGCACCAGGATCGACGAGGCGCCCTCGCGCCACGAAAGATTGTTCTGGGCGAACGAGTTGATCGTGACGTGCTGAATGGACTCAAGGCAAGGCGGAAAGGCCATCGTCAGAAAATCACCGACCGAATTGACCGAAAACCGGGCCCGCTCCCAGTAGAAGTCGTGGTGATGGGCGATGGTGGGTATCTCGGTCTCGGCGATGAAATGGGACAGCGCCACGCCCAGTGGAATGTGCATCGGCAGGCAAAGGGCGTTCTCGACGATCAGAATGTCGATGCCGAACGCATCGACGAAATCGTAAAGCGTCCCCTTGAGAAAGTCGGCCATCCCGTAGACCTTGCGGGTCATTTCGGGTGAACGCCGCCGCGTGCCGAACGCCCGCTCGTTGATCCAGACGTTCTCGCGATCGTAGAAATAGGCCTCGGGCACCAACATGCTCACTGCCGGATCGCGGTCGAGCTTGCCGGCGTACCAGTGGCTTATGTGCTGGTGGTCCCAGAGAATCCGCGCCCACTTGGCGCTTTCGAGCGAAACGCCGTCGGTACCGGCAAATCGAGTTGAGACAAATCCAATCTTGCAAGGCACGACTTAAAACCTATTTTCTATGTCTTCGTGTACTTCGTGTTCTTCATGGTGAATCCCGCGTCTACAATTCGCCCGCGGTCTTTTCAATAATACATCCCGGCAACTGGTTCAATTCGGTCAAAATCAGATCGGGCACGACTCCGATCATCTGTGAATCGTCCTCTCGACGCCGCAGGCTCCGCGCATCACCGGCAAATAGGGCCGTATGGAACCCCGCGTTGCGCGCCCCCAAAACGTCGTTGCGCATGTCGTTGCCGACGTAGAGCACGCGCGACGGCTCGATCGCCCGCTCGGCCAGTTCGTTGGCCGCCATCTCGAAGAGCCGTTGGCTCGGTTTGCCCCAGCCATATTGATAGGAGTAATACTGCAAGGCCGGCTCGAACCCGACCGACTCTGGCAAGCCGCCAAAGAGGGCTTCGAGCAACCCGTGGGTGTAAAACTGGGCGTTGCTGACGATGCCCAACAAGCAGCCTTGCTCGCGCAGCGCGGCCAGGCACTCGCGCGCCCCGGGCATCAGGGCGACCGGGTTGGCTCGCGCCTCATACTCGGCCGCTAATTGGGCGACGTCGAACGTCTCGGGCGGCGGCAATTCCATCTGGCCGCGTTCGACCAAGGTCGCAATAACATTTCCCCAGACCTCGCGGATGTCAACCTCCGGCCAATCGCGGCCCATTTCCCTCAGTCGGGCGTGCGTCGTCCGGATCGTTTCGTCCAGACAAGCGAGAATCTCTTCGGGCGAGGCGGTCGTTTCGAGTCCCGTCTCCTGAAATGCCTCGGCCACGGCGACGTCGCTCGGCGCGGATTCGGTGCCCACCTCGCCGCTGCCGCTGATCAGCAGCGTGCCATACAAATCGAACAGGACCACGCGAATCCCCCCGATCGTCTTGAGCGACGGCGTTTCGGAGGTCGGAATCGGTTCGAGCGGCTGGGCCAGCCGCTGAAAAATTTCGGCCGCGGTGGGCATGGTTCGATCTCCTACCGTATCATTCTGAACCGCCGCGGGTGCAGCAGTTCGTCCAGTATTCGGCCCGGGTGGGTCGGCCTTGCGAGAGGGCCGCCGCGAGGACTCGCCGCGACGCATCGCAGCAATTCCAGCAGTCGTCGCCCCCCGGCCGCGAGCGAATAGTCCGCCTCGACCACCCGGACATTATGTTCGATTGTCGCAGCCGAGGCGGCCGTGTCAACCGCAAGAGACGTTTCGAGCCGAGGATTGCCGTCGAAAAGCGTCTGCCTGCCGCCCTGCGAATCGACCACGACGCCGAGCACGTCGCTTTGCATCGATTCGTCCAAGTCGCCAAAATCGACCGTATTATTCTCGTCGATCTTCTCCGAGAGTATTTGTTCCCAATCGGGCGGCAAGGGATGATCGAATGCGGCGGCCACCTCGCGATAGGCGTCGCCAATCCGATCCAGAAAGCGTTTCCGGCCGACCCATTCGACGGGCACGGCCAACCGATTCCACAGCCCGTCCAACCGCAAGCCGGCGTCGGCGAAATCGACGGTGATCTCCGGCAGATTCCGCCCCACGAGCATCCGCCGGGCGAGCCACGATTCGAGCATCACCATGCCGAATCCCTCGGCCAGGCTGGTCGTCAGGAGGACGTCGGACGCGGCCAGATTTTCGGCGAAGGTCAGCGCGCCCGGTTCGCCCACCTCGAAACGGCACGGCAGATTCCATGCGGCGGCCGTCTCTTTCCACATCGCGTAGCCGGGCAATTCAGCCGGATTTAGCGTGGCCAGCGTTAGTCCGACGACCGTGCCCGGTGGCGAGAGTAGTCCGGCCAACAACATCTCGCCCAAGTTCTTGCGACGAATCCCGCGCACCGGGTAGAGCAAGAACCGCTGGTTCGGGTCGACGTCGAATTTCGCTTGCAGCTTCTTTCTGGCATCGGTTCGGTCGGGCAGTTGCCCCATGGCCGGCACGGGGTTGGGCAACAGGTGGAGACGGTCCGCGTCGACGCCCGCGGCGCGAAGCACCGAGTGATCGCGCCCGTTGAGTACGGCGTAGTGAATGGCCGGAGCTTGCGGGTAGAGTCGGTCGTCGCCGAGCCCGGCGAGTCGCCGATAGTTGGTCGGCCGGAAATCTTCGGCGAAGTCGTGAATCTGGAGCAAGAGTGCGAAATCCGATTCGGCCAAGTCGCGCACGCTGGCCGTCAGGGCCGCGTTCTTGCCCAGCGAGTGGTTATGCACGTGAACCACGGTTTCGTCGGGGGCGAAGCCGAGCCGTCGCAGGGCATCGAGCAGGTCTTCCGCCAGCGGACTTCTGCCGTCGGCGCGCCCTTCATCGTCGCTTTCATAATCCAACCCGGCGACTTCGACCAACCGCAAGTCGACGGCCCGAAGCTCCTCGGCCAGGCGGTCGTTCCATCCTTCCTTGCGGCCGCCGTGCAGCAGGGCGACTTGCAGCCGGGCGGCCGGATCGAGCACCGCATCGAGCGCGCGGAGTTGGTTCTCGACCACGCGAGCCACCCCGCCGCGATTTAAATGATAGTGAACGATGGCAAGGTTCATGGTTTGTGCTTCAGGGAGCGAACTACTTCTCTTCTTGAAACCGCGGATGAACGCGGATTAACGCGGATGAGACTAGGAAAGTAGTTGATTCGATTCATCTGCGTCTATCCGCGTTTATTTGCGGTTCCTTTCTCTCATGATAGAAGACGGCGGCGTCAACTCCGGTCTGGGTGGAACTTCTGGCGGTAGGCTTCGACTTCAAGGATCGGTTGCCGTTCGACTTCCTCGATGATGTGTTCGATCTGGCGATAGCGGCCTTCGCTCACCTCGAACTGACGCATGATGCTCGGAAGCATTCCCTTGAGAGCGATCTTCTCGTCTTGTTGCAGCCGCGACATGAACGTGCGGAGCACGCCGAAGGCCATTCGACCGAGCGCGGTGGTCTCCTGGTTGCGATGGATTCGTCGGTCGAGGTCGGTCTGCGCCAGCGCGTGCAGCCCGTGGCGTTGGTAGATGTCGATCAGCATGGCCGTTTCGACGCCGTAGCCGACCGGGAACGGGATCTGTTCGAGAATGGCTCGCCGGCCGGCGTACTCGCCCGAAAGCGGTTGCAGGATCGAGGCCAATTCGGGATAGAAGAGGCTAAACAGCGGGCGGATGAGTATTTCGGTGACTCGTCCGCCGCCGGTCGGACGCAATCCGCCCGAAAAAGCCAACGGCCGATCGTAAAAGGCTTTGACGTACTGGATGTCGGGGTTCTGGATGAGCGGCCCGACCAGCCCGTAGACGAACCGCGGGTGGATGTTCTTGATATCGGTATCGACGTAGACGATGATGTCGCCCTGGAGCAGATAGAGGGCTTTCCAGAGGTTTTCGCCCTTGCCGCGATGGTTGCCGCACTCGGTCAGATGGTCCGACGCGATATAGACGTCGGCCCCGAAGCTGGCCGCGATTTCGCAGGTTCGGTCGGTGCTGCCCGAATCGACCACCGCGATTTCGTCGAGCAGCGGATAGCGGTCGGCCAGTTCGGCCTTGAGGATGATGATTTCCTGGCCGATGGTCGCCTCTTCGTTGAGCGTGGGCAGGCACAGCGACACTTTCAAGCCCTGCCGCTGCTTCTCTTCGACGAGCCACTTGACGTCCCAGAAGTTCGAATGGTGGAACGTCCGCGAGGCGAGCCACTCGCTCGTGTTGACCGCCTGGGGGACGGCCTGGTTGAATTCGGTCGTTTCAGGATTCATCGCAGGCTCCTTCGTCGATGGCCAGGATCGCGCCGACCAACTGGGCCACCCCGGTCAGGATCGGGCTGATGAGCACGTAGTCGGCCTTCTGTTTGCTTCCGCGTTTGCCGCGAGTGATGCCCAGCGTCACGGCCGGAATGTTCCGGCTGATCAGCTCCGAGAGTTCCGACGGGCTGTGCCCCTGGTCGGGCTCGATGTCGAGTTGCTCCATGACCCGAAGAACGCTCTTGACCAGCGGGTGGGAAAAGGCGATGCCGCCCGCCTTGGTCGAAAAGAACACGTCGAACGCGGCATCGACGGCGTGCCGGGCCGACATTTCGGCCACGATGTCGTCGATTTCGCCGCAGATCCGCTCGATCATTTCGTCGGAGTGGCTGACGATTTCCAGTCCCAACTCGGCATGGTCGGGCTCAACGTCGTACGCCACGCCCGCTCGGAACTTGCCCATTCGGATCACCGTATACGGCCGCGTGGGGGTCGCAATGGCCAGGATGCGGTTGACGATGTGGTTGAGCACGACCAGGGCGCTTTCCGAGCCGTAACTCCGCGACGGTTCGAACGGATCGCGAACCGAGCAGGTCACGTCGGCCCGGGCCGTGCCGATCGAGAAGAAGTTGAGCCGTCCGAGTTGGATTCCCTCGACGCAGATTCCGGCGTGGACCGGCTGGGGCAGATGGTCGAGAAAGAACCGGATCCCCGTGTGATTGCCGCGTCCCAGCGAGCGGGTCGAACCGACCAGCAGCAGATCGCTCCGCAGCCGGATGTCGAGGTGTTCGAGCACGGCGGGCAGAAGCGAGATGATCGCCGCGCCCAGGGCGTTGTCGCCGATGGCCGGCGCGATGACCCGATCGGCTTGGACGCGAACATCGTTGGCCTCTCC
>DOEZ01000747.1 GCA_003532715.1 Planctomycetaceae bacterium | reverse complement strand
CCTTGAGGTAATAGGCGTCGTAGTAGCCCGCACTCAGGGCGTAGGTTCCCAGCATGATTCGCCGCTTCACCTCGGGACCGAAACCCTCGGCTCGCGTGCGGCGATACATGCGCACCAGGGCGTTGTCCATCGCTTCGAGACCCTCGCGGTCGCCGGCCGCTTCGAGATTCTTACGCTGCGATTCGAGTTCGGCCGTCATCGCCTTTTGGTCGGTGCGATAGCCGTAGTGGGCGCCGTCGTACCGCGCCAAGTTGCTCGACGCCTCGCACGGGGCGATAATGTAATACGTCGCCACGGCATATTTGCCATGCGGCAGCGAGACGTCGCAAACGGTCGCCCCAAGCGATTTGTAGACGCCAACCGCCTCGCGAAGGGCCGCTTCGATTTCGGGGTCGAGCCCCTCGGCGAAATGCTCGCGCACCAGCCCGATCCGCAAGCCGGCCAGCGGTTCGACGACCGTCTTGGCGTAATCGGGCACCGGCCGGTCGACCGACGTCGAATCGGCCGGATCGTGCCCCGCGATCGCACCGAGCAACAGGGCCGTGTCCCGAGCCGTTCGGGCCAGCGGGCCGACCTGATCGAGACTGCTCGCAAAGGCCACCAGGCCGTAGCGGCTCACCCGGCCGTAGGTCGGCTTCAGGCCGGTGATGCCGCAAAGGGCCGCCGGCGTGCGAATCGAGCCGCCCGTGTCGCTCCCGATCGACAGCGGCGTCATCCGAGCGGCCACGGCCGCCGCCGACCCGCCGCTGCTTCCGCCGGGAATGCGCTCGATGTTCCAAGGATTGCGGACGGGGCCAAAGGCCGAATTCTCGTTCGACCCGCCCATGGCGAACTCGTCCATGTTCGTCCTGCCGATCAGCACCGCGTCGGCCTCGCGGAGCCGCGTCACGACGGTCGCATCGTAGGGCGGGCAGAAGTTCTCGAGCATCCGCGACGCGCACGTCGTCGGCTCCCCGGCCGTGCAGAGCAAATCCTTGATCGCGACCGGCACTCCGCCCAATCGCCCCACCTTTCCGCCGCCGCGACGACGCAAATCGATCGCCTCGGCCTGGGCAAGGGCGGCTTGGCCATCAACCCGCAAAAAAGCGTGAATCTCAGCGTCGAGCTTCTCGATCCGGTCGAGCATCGCGCCGGTCAGCTCGACCGAAGTGATTTGACCCTTGTCGAGTTGGGCGAGCAGTTCGGTTGCCGTCAGATCGGTTATGGACATGGAATTCCCTCGAAACACTAGCCCGAAGCGCAAGCGACGGGGTCGGAGTCGAAACACTAGCCCGAAGCGCAAGCGACGGGGTGGGAGTCAAAACACTAGCCCGAAGCGCAAGCGACGGGGTGGGAGGATAATTCATCTCGAAACCCTCGCTCGCGCTTCGGGCTAGTATAAGCTCGTGAAAAATCGGGCCTACCCTGTCATCCGTCGCCCAACACGGCCGGCACACGATAACACTCGCCGTCGTGTTTCGGCGCGTTGGCCAGCGCCATCTCCCTCGCGAGACTCGGTCGGACCTGATCATCGCGAAACACGTCGGTCACGTCAATCGCGTGCGCCATCGGCTCGACGGAATCCGTGTCGAGTTCGCCGAGCAACTCGACATAGTCAAGAATATCGGCCAATTGGGCCGTCATTTCTTCGAGTTCGGCGTCCGACAATCGCAGCCGGGCAAGCAGCGACACTTTCTGGACTTCTTCGCGTGAAATGGGCATGCAAGAAAGCTCCACAAAAAGTCCCTTGCGCATACAACCGAGAATCACTGGCGGAGCCAGTGGCACCCGAGCGCAAGCCCTTTCCCGTGGGTGCCAAGGGCGTCTTGCCCGTGCTCTCTCGCACTGGCGAGACGCCAGTGGCACACAACTCCGCTCTCGTCGGCGAGCTACGACTTCGCGCTCGTTTCGCCCGTGGTGAGCTTGAACGGCGTCTGGCGAACGCGTTTGACGACTGCCCCGCTTCGGAGGCACTGCGTGCAAAGCCGAACCGTCTTGTGGGTCCCGTTGGCCGTGGTCACGCGAACACGTTGAAGATTGGGTTTGAAGGTGCGTCGAGAGATACCGGTCACCTTGGTACCGACCCCACCGAGGTACTTCGCCTTGCCGCGATGGGTAACCGTGTTCCCTACGGCCGTCGATTTTCCACACACTTCACATTTTTGAGCCATTTGATCCGCTCCAGACAGCGCAAAGTCATTATCCAGCAGAGAATCCTACAATATACCCACTCCTTCGGACAACACAAGGGCATGTCTACAGCAACGGAAAACAAACCGAACACCACCACCCTCCACGGAATTACTTGAATCCTCTACAATGGGGGCACGGGCATGGATGGCTTATCCATCCTTGCTGGCCTTGCCAGACAGCTTCACAACAGCTTAGGCGTAGTTCCGCCCCGCCGCATGGCCACCTGCTCTTCTTCACCCGAACCGGATTTGGTAACATCGCCCCGCATGGATGTCCCCGGTTTGGGGCCAATGCGACCACGTTGGTCGTGTGTTCGTGTGGCCCGTTCCGAATACCCCCCCGAGTGTGTCTCGTTTCTGGTCAGGGAGACCAAGGACGATGGTTTCGTTCGCGCGACAGGCCATGATCCTCACGTGCCTCACGGCTTCGGCCGCGACGCTCGGCTGCCGGTTGGCGATGCACGAACCGGCGACGTTGCCCAGCCGTCATGAGTTCGTCCGCGACCAGTTGGTCTTCCATAGCGACGTCGAACTGCCGGAACACCATCGGTTGTTGACCGAATTGGCGGCACGGCGGGNNGTCGATTTGAGCCAGGAACTGATGCTGCCCATCTCCGACGAGCCGATCCACGTCTTCGTCTTCGAGGATCGCGATCGCTGGAACGCATTCGTCGAAAAACACCACCCTCACCTTCCGCGTCGCCGGGCGTTCTTTCTGAGAAAAGACACGCGGCTCGAAGTCTACACCCAGTGGGGCGACCGCGTGGCCGAGGACCTGCGTCACGAGATCACCCACGCCTACCTGGCTTCGGTCGTTTCCGATCTACCCCTTTGGCTCGACGAGGGCTTGGCCGAGTATTTCGAGGTGCCACGAGGCTGCCTCGGCATCAACCGGCCCCACGTCGATCTGCTGGTCGGATTGCTCGAAAGCGGTCAATGGAGTCCAAACCTGCAACGACTCGAAGCGATGCCGCACGACACCGACATGAACCAGATCGACTACGCCGAGGCCTGGGCCTGGACCCATCTGCTTCTGACCGGCGATCCCGTTCGGCGCGAGGTGCTCCGAGCCTATCTGCGAGAGATTCATCAGTCGGGCCGCGCCACCCCGCTTTCGTCGCGAATCGTGCCGCCCGGCGGCAACGCGGCCGAAGAGCTGACGGCCCACCTGCGGCGGCTTGCGACGCCCGGCACGTAAGAAACGCCGCGAGAGCCGCCGCCCGAGCCGCGAAAAATGGGACGAAACGCCCGATCTCGCCGTGTTTTTCGGGTTTGGAACCACCCGACAACCCTGGCTGGCTGAAAATCGTTCCGGTGCCTATAATGCGGCTTCGTTGTGCCGCCGAGAGTTTGTCAAAACACGACACGAAGCCCCCACTGTTAGGGGAATGTTGCGATATCGCTCGTTTCGAAATACCGACCCGCCGCGGATTGTCGAGGTCTGGCGCAGTGCTGCCGGAGACTCCGGTCTGTTCCGGCCCATTTCGGTCGATTTGCTCGAACAGTTCGTCATGGCGCGGCTCTATTTCGAGCCGGAAGGGCTTTGGCTGGCCTGGGACGACGATCGCCCCGTCGGATTCGCCCACGCGGGTTTTGGTCCCGACGAACAGCAAAAGGACATCAGCCATGAGTGGGGAACCACCTGCCTGCTCTTGACCACCCCCGACGGCCCGCGTCAAGAAGTTGCGGCCGCTTTGCTCGAATTGTGCGAAAGGTATCTCGTCTCTCGAGGAGCCAAGGTGCTCTATGGCGGCGGAATCCGACCCTTGAACCCTTTCTACCTGGGCATCTTCGGGGGCAGCGAATTGCCCGGCGTTCCCGAGTCCGACGCCATCGCTTGCGAAGCATTCGCCTCGCACGACTATCGCGAGATCGATCGCACCATCACCTTCCACTGTGACCTGCACCGCTTCGAGCCGCCCGCGACCCGAGTGCAGATGCAGATTCGTCGCCGGATGACAGTCAACGTGGTTGCCGATTCCCCCGCGCGAGACTGGTGGGAGGCATGCACGATGGGCAGTTTCGATCTGACTCGGTATGAACTCTGCCCCCGTTCGGGCGGACCTTGCGTGGCGCACGCCCTGCTCCGAAACATGGATCCGACCAACGCCTTCGGCGGCGGTCGGGCGGTCGGCCTGATTGAACTCGAAGTGGACCCTCGCTATCGTCGGCAAGGACTGGTCACCCACCTTCTGGCCGAGGTTTTCCACCAACTCAGCCGCCAGGGAATCGTCAAGGTCGAGATTCAGACCATGCAGAACAACGCGCCGGCCTGCGCGCTCTATCGTCGCCTCGGCTTCCAGGAAGTCGGCCAGGGCATCGTCTTCCGGAAGAACGGAACCGGCGTGTAACGGCCGCCGAACCGCCTTCCGTTTCTTCTTCGCTTCGTGACTCCGCCAGGAGTAATCTCCCGCCGGACCATCACACCCCCCTTTGTGTCCAGTGACGTGGAAGACATTCTCCTGTATAATGAACGGCAGAGTGGTCTTGATCGTGACGCCGCCTGGCCAGTCGGCGCCTCGACCGCGGGGCGAAATCGCCCACTCTGGGCAACGCCTTTCGCCAAAGTCTGAACGACCATGATTCCTTCAATTCATTCCGCGCGCCGCGAGCACGTCGGGCTTCGGGGGCGAAATCTGCTTCGCGCATTGCTTCTCCCATTGCTGATGGTCGCGTTGACTCCGTCGATCGCCGCGCCGGCCCAATCGCCCTACATCTTCGTCGGCCGACAGTCGGACTTGCTCGATCAGCCCTACGTCGAAGTCGAGCTGTTTGACGCCCAAGGCGTCGGTATCGGCCCNNATCTATACAACTACGGATACCAAACCGAAGGCTTTTATTACGAGCAGGGCGTGGCGGGCTTCTCCGAATTGCACGTGTCGGCGGCCTACGGAATGCAAGTGCGCGGAACCGACGGGACCAGCGTCCATCTCCCTCGGACCGACGACCAGGTGCGGATCCTATCGAACAAGGACATGCACCTCGGCGACAATCCCGCTGTCTACGGGGGGTTCACCGGATTGATCGGCATGCCCGCGATGATCGACCGCGTCACGACGCTCGACATGACCGGATGGTTTGACGTCCCCGACATCTTCGAGATGCCGGCGCTCGGCGTGTCCTTTCCGACGAACGGCTCGACGCCCGTTCTGCCGGCCGACAACCGCCATCGCTACAGCGTGGCCGTCGATACGCGATACGTCTATCATCCCGAAGAGGGCCTCGCACCCGACGCGGCTCCCGACGCGCCCCTGCCGGTCTGGGCGCCGATTCCGTTTCTCACGGCCAAGACCGAGTATCGGAATCAACAAGGAATCACCAAGACCGTGGCCGGCGACTTTCTGTG
>DOEZ01000240.1 GCA_003532715.1 Planctomycetaceae bacterium | reverse complement strand
ATCGGTTGAAATCGGCCAGGCCGGTCGCCGTGTAGGCCAACACTCCGGCGGCCGTCGTGCCCACCTGGGTGTAATTGACGCCATCGCTGGATTGCTCGATGCGGTAGCCCGTCGCGTCGGCGACCGCGTTCCACGTGAGGCTAATGCTGTCGGACGTCTTGCCGGTTGTCGCCAAGCCCGACGGAGCCGCCAGTGCGTTAAGCGTCGGCGCGGAGTTCACATTGCCCGTCAAGCTCACGTTTGTGTACGTGGCCGTATTGAGCAGTTTGTTGTTTGCCGAACAGGTGGTCACGCCGATGTACACCGTCTCGCCCATCGTCACGGTTCGCGTGCTCAGCGTGGTCCACGACGTGCCGTTCGACGAATACGCCGTCGTGAACGTGTCTCCGCTACGCGTCAGTTGCAGCCAGTACGGCGCCGTGATCGACGACGATGTGTTCGAACCGTTCGACAAGGCGTTGCCGCCCGTCGTGCCGCGGTAATCCGAGTAGACGCCGGAACCCGGTCGCAAGTACACGTTGACCATCCGCGAATCGACGTTGAGCGACTCGCGGATCATCACCCCCGCCTTGGCCGAGCTGTTCGTGTTGGTCAGCGAGGCAACGCGAACCGTGATCGAGCCGTCGCCCTTGAGTGTCTGGTACACGTAATGAGCGGCATCGGCCGTGCCGGTGATATTGCCCGAGCCGGCCACCGTGAATGTCCCCGCGTCATGGCTGGAATAGCCGGGCATGCCAGTCAAGCCGATATCGTCGGCGCTCCAACCGGCCGGCAACGGATTGATCCGAAGCAGGTATTGTCCCACGTCGCCGTAATTGCCGCGACTCTCGACCGTCGCGTAGTACGTTCCGGCGGCGAGATCCATTGTGACGAATTGGTCGTAGACCATCGTGTAGGGGACGGCCCGTGGGTCGCCGTCCTCGCTGGCAATCAGCACGTTGCTCGCGTCGTAGATCGACAGAGTCAGATCCACGCCCGCCGGAAAGTCGCGCCCGGCGCTGATCGCGTATCGCCCGCCCGTGCTGACAAACGAGAAGGTATCGACATCGGTCAACCGCTCGATGATGCCCACGATCGCCTGGGTCGCCCCGTTAACATAAAGCGAGGTGGCATTGGCGATCGAGCCGGCCGTTCCGTCGAAATCGTCCGGCCGATAGCCATCACCGCCGTAGTTATCCAAATCGCCGGCGATGACGGCCATGTCGTCCTGGATCGTCCGCGGATCGGGATCGCCAGAACTGTTACTACTCTTGTGCCACAAGGTCCACTTCTGAACGACCCCGGCGTAGTCGACCCCCATGATCGGCCCGTGGAGCGGATCGAGCTGGCCCGAGTACTCCCTCGTCTTGACGCCTAGGGCGTTGTACTCCGACGCGTGCAAGAGGCCAAAGTTGTGCCCGATCTCGTGCGGAATGACGGTGATACGCGACGTCGTGTAGGCGCCCTTGCCGTACGACATCGACGTGGTGTTCGGAAAGACGTTCACGTAATTCCAGCCGTTCCCCTCATCCGGAGTCATGACCATCCACGCGGTCGGTTTCCACAACGGATTTCCGGTGGTCACGACCGCCTTGTCGGTGGTCACGTCGACGTTGAACATCGCGAAGAACGCCGACACCTGCCGCCAGCATTCGACGATGTTGGCTTGTTCCGTTGCATTGAACGTCGACGGATTACCGTCGACATCGTACGGCGCGTACACGACGCCGCGCGAGTCGTCGCCGTCGAAATCGATGTAGATCGCCGCCGGAGCGGCCAAGTAACTGTGAAGAATCGGCAGCCCGTTCGACTCTGTCTCGTACGTGAACGTCTCGAACGGATTCGCGCCGAGCGTGCCGGCCTCGCCTTCCCCGCCCTCCGCCTCCAACAGATACTCCGAGTCCATCGGCGCCAGGCAGTCGTCTCCGAACGTATCGTTCGACAACCGCGGCAGCGGCATCGGCCCCATTTCGAGTGTCGGCGCGATCAGGGGTCCGAGCAACGACGTCGGATCGTCCTCCAGACCGTTGCCGCTCAGGAGGATTCTCGGTTCCAGGAATTCCAGTCGCAGCGTGGGGGGATGTCTTCGTGCCGGTCGGCGCGCTGGCGATCTTCGTCGTGAATCTCGCATGATTCTCCGCTTCTCTCTGTTCGTTCGGCCAAGGTTCCGGACTTGGCTTTGTCACGTGGCCAAGAAGCCACAACGACCCGAAATCGTCTGATTAGTGCTTTGCTTCCCCGTGAACGATCGCCTTGCTGATCTTCACGGCCCAGGCATGTCGGCACTCGGGATACTCTCCCGCCACCGGGCTCGAGAGCTTGTGCGGAATGCGAACGGTCACGCCGTTGCCTTGCTTCTCCCATTGCAGCGGGACATCCTCCCGGCCTAGCAACGTCACCTCGGCTCCCTCGGCCGGCTGAATGCCCGACACCGAAATGACGTGCGGCGGCTTGATTTCCCCCGGAACAGCTAGGTAGATCAGGTAGACGGCGTCACCCTTTCGCGTGAGGCACACGCGGCCCTCGCGATAGGGCGGCACGGCGCGCGTGCCGTAGATCGCCTCGCCGTTGACCTTGGTCCATTCGCCCAGTTCCTTGAGACGTTCCAAAGCCTGCGGCGGAAAACGGCCCTCGGCGTCGGGGCCGATGTTCAACAGCATGTTCCCCCCCTTCGCGACGACATCCACCAGCATGTGAACGAGCTCTCGGGTCGTCTTGTAGTAGTCCCTCGAGCTGTAAGCCCACAGATCGCCCATCGTCATGCACGTTTCCCACGGAAACGGCAGGGCATGGGGGGGAATCGTTTGTTCCGGGGTGCGATAGTTTTCATAACGCCCTCCGGCGCCGCGATGGACGATAAGAATGCCCGGCTGATGACGCCGCGCCATCTCGGCCAATTTGTCCGTCTCCCAGCCGCTGCCTCCACCGCCGTCGAGCCACAGCACGTCGACCGGCCCATAGCCCGTCATAAGCTCCTCGACTTGGCCTCGGTAGAACTTCAGATACCGCTGCCACTTGTCAGGATGCTCGTTGATATCGTAATTCGGCGTGAACAGCCGTTTGTAAGGTAGGGCCGGATCTTCGTAGTCGGGATGATGCCAGTCGGGCATCGAAAAATACATGCCCGCGCGAACGCCTCGCTTCCGAAACGCGTCGAGCACTTCCTTGGCGACATTGGCTCGCGGATTCTCGTGGAACGGACACGACGGGTCGGTAATGCTGTAATTCGACTGTTTGGTGTCGAACAGCGCGAAACCGTCGTGGCACTTCGTCACGAACATCACGTATTTCATGCCGGCATCGGCGGCCGCCTCGGCCCAGACGTCGGGATTGAACTGTACAGGGTTGAACGTCTTATTGAGATCGAAAAAGTCGCGAGAGAAGACGTCGAAATTCTTGCCGCGTTCGACCCAGGCGGGCAGATCGTCGGCCCGCGCCCACGTGGCCACCGGCGTCAACGGCCAGGCAATCGGCGCGTCCCACTGCGTGCATGGCCCCCAATGGATGAACAACCCGAGCTTCCAGTCCCGGAATTTCTCGATGTTGGCCAGGATGGTCGGATCGGTTTCCTTGTCGGCCGGCGCATCCTCACTTCGGACCTCGGCCGTCGCGGCACAGCACGCAATCAAGACGACCGCTGATAGTTTCGCGAACCACGAACAAAGTACCCACTGATCACACGGACGCGTCATATACGCGGTATTCGACATCTTCACATCACCTTTCTTATTTGTCTCGATATAACACGAACGATAACGCTACCCCTCTTGCTTCGCCGAGTGGCGCCGCACTCACTCCCACATCGCTTCATGGCAAGCGACGGCGGCCGGCTGCCCGACGACTCGCCCGTCGCGCTCATTCATTTCAGCTTATTGCACGACTTCCCGCTTGTCGACGGATTGGCCGTCGCATCGATTGCCCAATCGTGCGTGAACGTCCAGGTTGATTTCGTAAGGGATCGAGTGGACCGATCCGTCGCAAAACAGGAAATGTATGCCTGTCTCATGAGCGCTTCCGAACAGATAGGAGTACTTCCACGGATCGGTGGCGAACGTGCCGGAGCGGTCGGGCTTCAACTCGTACGTATTGCTAGCCCATCGCATATTGTCCCAGTCGTGGCCAACCAACATTGGCTGGTCGTCGCCCCATTCCTCACCATCGTAGTAGTGGTCGGGATCGATATACTTCTCGCCAACGCAATAGACGTTGCTCGTTCCGTCCTCGATATCCCTAATCCGGATGGTGCTTCGCACGTACGAAATGCCGGTAAGCCGGCTTTCGAACTCATCCTTACGCCAATTGAAGGTTGGACTCTCGGCTTCCGCGTATGTCGCCGGACCCCAGAAGCGGCAGTCCGGCTGGCCGGGCAGGATAGGCACATTCTTGTCGCCCACGTTGACCGCATAGTCGGTTCGAGCGTGATGGGCGAGCGGCGGGGTAGTGACGTTCACATTGTGCAAGACGTTTCCGCGATCGTGCGAGGCCGCCTCGGCCAACGGTTGCACCGGCCGTCGGCTGGGGCAAACGAAAGTACCAACGGGCATTTGTACCATCTTATTCGCGGCCAGCGCCTTCTGGTCCGGAGGTAGACCGGCACCCATATTGTACACTTCCCTCTCCTCCAGGTACGGAAGAATGTTGTAGATCCAACCGCCTGGCTGGCTCTCGCCGAAGCCGCGGTCCGGGTCGCCGACCCACATCCACCCCCACCCGTTGCTCGGGTAGTAGCCGTGAGCCGATTCGTGCGCGAGGATGGCCGTGCCCATCTGTTTCAGATTGTTCCGACATTGGCTTCGCCGAGCCGCCTCGCGCGCGGCCTGAACCGCCGGGAGCAGCAATGCGATCAGCACGCCGATGATCGCTATCACCACGAGCAACTCCACGAGCGTAAAAGCTCGTCGCAATTCGCCCGAGGCGTCACGACGCGAGCGGAAGCCACGGAGCGCCCCTCGAGTCGCGGTAGATCGTGAAAGCATGTTTGTCCTTTCCTTGATACGGGTCTTGCTCCCCATGAGGAGCATACAGGCCGTTGGGCACCGCTTCTCCTTCCGCGACGCCGTCGGACCTTTCTGTCGTTTCCGCCCATACGACGGAAACCGAAACGCATTGCGAGGGTGGGCCGCGCCCACCCCCGCAGTACCTTGACAAACCTATCGCCGTCGTCGAGCGAGGCCCACCGCGCCGATCAGTCCCAGGAGCAACAAGCTCATCATGGCCGGTTCGGGCACGACTCGCAATTCGCCACTGGTGTACAGGTCGGAGATATCCCAGCTCAACCCGCTGGCGAGCGCCGGCAGATTGACCGTTTCAAACGACCCACTCAGCGAGGCCCAATCGAGGATGTCGAACACCTGGCCGTTGGCAAACGCGCCGCCCAGGCTCGTCACGTTGAGCGTTCCGTCGAGGGCCAGCGCGCCGGCGACGAGCTTGTCGCACAGTTCGGTGGTCGGATCCAATTCGACGCCCAGGATGCCATCGATGCTTTGCGAATAACTGGTGTACGCGGACGGCGTCACAACGCTACTGTCGTACACCTCCATCTC
>DOEZ01000093.1 GCA_003532715.1 Planctomycetaceae bacterium | reverse complement strand
GCGACTATGGCGGAGCGAAAGGCGACTTTGGCGGTCCGTGAACGATTTCTTCCGAGTATTGTACCACCAAGACAGAATTGGATACAGCACAGGAGGATGTTCGGTCAGGAAAACTGCAGAGTGGGGCCCGCTTACTTCGTGCGCGGCTCTTTTGTGCGATGGCCGGCAGTTTACGAGCGGTTGAAGCGGCGGAGACGGTCGAGAAAGCGGTCGGCGGCCTCTTCTTCCTGCGGGGTGGAATTCGCGCGAGGCTCATCGAGAAGGCCGGCAACCATCCCTCGTACGTCTTCGGCGCCGTTGCACAGTCGCGTGATCCAGAGCGACCGGAGGGTGCCGGTCGAATCGAACAACTCGGGGCGGAAGCACCCCAAAACGCTCGTGCCGATGCGCTGGTTGAGATCCGCGTTGGGGCTTGCCGGGCAAAGGCCGTTGCGAAAGCCGGCTCGAAGCGACGTTTGAACCAACGACCACGCACGGCGAGCGTTGGGCGATCGGTTTCGGAAATTGAGGTCTTCGGCAAAATCGAGGGCGCGCCGCGGATCGACGGCGAATCGGCCGACTTCGCCCAGCCCGTGCAGGTAGCCCAGCAGCATATCGGTCCAGCGTTCGGTGCGTCGCCGCAGGCGGTTCAGGGCGAACGCCTCGTCGGCGTCGATCCCCGCGCCGCGGACCAAAAAGCGGAGAACCCGGTTTCGCGCTTCGAGATGGCCGACCAGCACGCTCCGGGCGATCGGCTCGGCCAGATCGGCCCCGCGAACCGTGTCGTGAGCCGTCGCCACGGCGGCGAACACGCGAGTGAGAACTTCGCCGGCGAGCACTTCTTCGAGCGTGGCGCGAATCGAGGGCCAACGGTCGGGCCAATCGGGGCCGGGATTGCTCGCGTCGGTCGGCAGCCCGCGAAAAACGTCCGCCCAACGCTGGAAACGGCACTGCGAGGCGGTCCAATACTGCTCCAAACTCGACGCCGAGATCGCGCCGGGGCCTTCGACGAGGACGGGGCCCTCGACCGAGACGACCGCGGCCAGTTCGAGCAATTCGGATGCGTTCATCAACCGGGTTTCCAGAATGGAATCAAAATCCGACAAGAGTATTCATGCGGGCGGAAGCGGCTCAACCGATTCGGAAAAAAAGAAAACGGGGGGAAGTTGGAAAAAGAGATGTCGCTCGACGGTGGGAGACGCCCGCGGACGACATGACCTTCTTCCATTTCCCCCCATTCCTCGCTTCCCGAAACGTGAGTACAGCAACGCCGTTCGGTTCGAGTGTCGTGCGGCGGAACGATCGGAGAAGAGCCCGAGGGGACGCGGCTCTTCCGAAATCGGACCGCCGGCCTATTATCGAAGCAAATCGGATGCCAGCGGAGCAGCGGCGACGCAATCGCGGCCCAGAGTAGTGCCTAAATCCTTGCCAGACGGAGACTTCGAGCAGAGACCGGTCGCGAGCGGCCGGGCGGTCGAGAGAGGCCGCAGGTTGCCAAAACGCCACGTCGGCCGTTGCCGTGGTGGCGATAGTCGCCTTTCGCTCCGCGAAAGTAGCGTGTAACACTTCAGACGTATAGAGTACTGACCCCACGATTCGGAAGAAGAAGGAACCGGGAAGAATGGAAAAACCGTCGATTGATGTGAGCGTCACCCACAACAAGAACCCAATCAGTTTCTTCCTTTCTCCTTTTTCCGATCTCTAAAGACTTCGTATGGTTGAGTACTTGCCGAAACGCTACTTTCGCGGAGCGAAAGGCGACTATGGTGGAGCGAACGTCGCTTATTCCGCGACCACTGCCGCCGCGGCCTCGACGGTTGCCTCGTCGAATATCTCGCCTTTGCGGTTCAAGGCCGAAAGGCGGATCTTGTCGGGGGAGACGTCGACGATCCACAGGTGCGATTCGGAACTCGTCTTTTCGATGTACCAGCGGCCTTTTTTCGGCTTGCGCGACACGACCCCCGCGCTTCCGTCGCCCACGTAGAGAGTGCCTTCCTCGTTTAGCTCATTATTTCTGAGTCGTTTAGTACGCTTGAACGTGTGATCGTGATGCTCGAAACCGATCGTCAGGCCGTGCGCATCGAACAGGGGGAGCCAATGCGTGCGCCCCGCCGCCGATGATTTGCCGTCATACGGGCGATAGGAGGGATACAGCGGCACATGGTAGACGGCCACCCGGAACGGAAGTTGCGAAAAGGCTTTCAAGTGTTCTTCAAGGAATTCAACCTGCGATTCGTGCTTGGCGAGGTGCCCGCTGTCGAGCACGATCATACCCAAGTTTGCACTGAACTGTCGGGCAAAAAACGTATTGCCGCCCTGGGGGAAGAAACCAAAATAGAACGGCGCTCGCACTTCGTTTGCCGCGTCAAGTCCGTTCGTCTCGTGATTCCCAATGGCCATAACGAGCGGAATCAGTCGCCCCTCGGGCGTCGTGCCGTGCTCATGCCAGGACTTGAACCAAAGGTCCCACCTGCCGATCTGTTTCACATCGCCGTTGGCATACGCCAAATCGCCGCCGATCACCAGAAACAGGGGTTCTTGTTTGGCAACATTCTTGACGAGTCCATTGAATATCGGGGTTGCCAGCGCATCGCCGCCCACGGCGAATCGGATGGGTTCGCAACCTTCGGGGATGGTTTTGAAGGTATAGACGGGCGAAAGCCCCTCGGGCAGTTCGATCCGAAAACAATAGACTTCTCCGGCCTTCAAGCCCGTGAGTTCAACCGAGTGAACGTGGCGGCCGTCGGCCAACCCGGGAATTTGCCGCGACGCGCCCTCGGCGCGGTGATCAAGCGAATCCCCGTCCGACTTCAATCCATAGACGACGGCGACCGATTCGAGGGATTGCTGGGTGTGGAAGTTGATCGTCATCGTGGTCGACGGGCTGCCCTGCCACGTTAGGTAAGGCTTGCCGTAGTACTCGTGCGCGGCCGATGCCGTCGCGACAGCAGCGACCACCACGAACAGCACGCCGCACAAAAACACACGAATCGTCGCATCGATTCTTTGTCCGAAAGCAGATACTTTGCGCACGACCCATTTTCCTTTCGTCTGGGTTTTTCCGCCCGTCACTCGCGATCCAAGCGGAATCGCGTGCTGTCGCGCGACGAGCCCGTCAGACTCGAGACAATTCGCGAAAACGAAGGGTGTCGAACAACAGGGGTGGCGGATTCTGGCTGGAGTGCGAGGTAAGGCAGGCTCTTAATGCCCCTGCGGATTCATGCCCGATCAGGTAGCGATTCGAGGCATTGCTACGGTCGATTCTAGCAGGTGCGGCGGGCATCGGCAAGCCGGCCAGCGGTGGGAACGAGAATCCGCCAGTTTCCACGCCCCGCAATCCAAGGTACAATGGCACGTCGCCGGGTTGCTCGCCCGGCTTGAAATCGCGATCCTCTCAACCCACCGAGGCTCTCATGAAAAGCAATTCCCTCTCGAATGCGATTCTGGTTTTCGTTCTCGTTTACACTCTCAACACAGTGGGTGCTTCTCTTGGCGACGACCAGGGGCAAACACCAACGACGGGCCGCACCGATTCCGCGCGAGCCGCGGACTACGATCGGATGCGCGTCGGCGAGGAGGCGGACGGACGAATCGTGGTGCCGACCAATCAGATCCTTTCGCCTCTGGGCGATCAGGTTCGTTTTTCGAGTCGGCCCACCGACGTGGCCTTGAGCCCCGATCGGCGGTGGCTCGGAGTCCTTTGCAGTACGTGCGTGTTGGTGATCGACCTCGATACGAAGGAAGTGACGGGAAACGTGAAACACTCCGGCAGCTTCACCGGACTGGTCTTCCATCCCAACGGCAAGGAACTGTTCGCGTCGAACGTTCGCGGAACCATTGAGTTTTATGCCGTGGGCGCGGAAGGCCAGTTGTCGAAGGCGCGATCCATCCGGCTTACGCCGCGCCGCGACGGCGCCAGCCGACATGGCGGCGCCGTGGCCGCCGGGCTGTCGCTCGATCCGAACGGCAAGACTCTTTGGGTTGCGTACAACACCGACAATATCGTGGGCGAGATCGATTTGGCGTCGGGGAAGGAACTACGCGATTTCCGCGTCGGCAACGCCCCTTACGACGTCGTGTGCGCGGGCGGCAAGGTCTACGTGAGCAACTGGGCCGGCCGGCATCCGGGTGAGGGCGAAGCGACGGGGCCGTCCGGTTCTGCCGCGCCCGTTCGCGTCGATCGGAGAACGAACATCGCCTCGGAAGGCTCGGTCTCGGTCGTCGATCCGGTTCGCGGTGAGGTGATCAAGGAGATCGTCGTCGGTCCTCACGCCTCGGGCCTGGCCGCGTCGCCCGACGGCCGCCATGTGTGCGTGGCCTGCGCCAATGCCGACACGGTGACCGTGATCGACACCGAGCGCGACGAAATCGTCGAGAACATTTCGACCCTCGCGGGTCCCGATCAGTTCTTGGGCAGTGCTCCCAACGCCTTGGCCTTCGATCCCGAGGGAAAGACGCTGTTCGTGTCCAACGGCACGAACAACGCCGTCATGGTCGTTGCCTTCGCCCCGTCGCGCAGCCGCATCAAGGGCTTCTTGCCGACCGGTTGGTATCCCGCCGGACTGGCGTTCGATCCTCAACGCCGGATGCTCTACGTGGCCAACATCAAGGGAATCGGCTCGCGCAACACCGACGAGAAGGGTCGGCGCAAGGTCAAGGGCAAGATTGTCTGGGGCTACAACTCGCGGGAACCGGTCGGAACGGTTTCTCTCATGCCGTTGCCCGACGAAGATGCCCTGGGGCCGCACACCGAGGCCGTGCTTGCGAACAACCGTTCGTTTCGGGCCGAGCTTGCCCGGTCGCTGCCGCGTCGTGACGCTCCGCCGCGTCCGGTGCCCGAGCGGATCGGCGAGCCGTCGGTCTTCAAGCACGTGCTGTACATCATCAAGGAGAATCGCACGTACGACCAGGTATTTGGCGACATGCCCGAAGGCGAGGGCGATCCGGACCTGTGCATTTTCGGCGAGGAAGTCACGCCGAACCATCACAAACTTGCACGCGAGTTCGTTCTGTTGGACAACTTCTATTGCAGCGGAGTCTTGAGCGCCGACGGCCACCAGTGGACCGACGAGGCCTACGTCACCGACTACATCGAGAAGTCGTTTGGCGGCTGGCCGCGGAGTTACCCGTACTGGGGCGGCGACGCCATGGCCTACTCACCCGGCGGATTCCTCTGGGACAATGCGTTGGCTCACGGAAAGACGCTGCGGGTCTACGGCGAATTCGTCCAGGCCACGGTCCGCTGGAGGGATCCGGCCCGCAAAGGCCGTCCAAACTTCATCCAATGCTACCGCGACTATCGCGAAGGGACCAACAAGATCGAGATTACCGCGACCGCCGCGATCAAGACCCTGGAACCCCACATCTGTCCCACGTCCATTGGTTTTCCGGGCATTGTCTCGGACCAGTATCGAGCCGACCAGTTTCTCCATGAATTGAAGGAGTTCGAAGCGAAAGGCGAACTGCCGAACCTCATGATCATGCTGCTGCCAAACGACCACACCGCCGGCACCCAGCCGGGCATGCCCATGCCCTCGGCCGCCGTGGCCGACAACGACCTGGCGCTGGGCCGAATTATCGAGGCCGTCAGCCGCAGCCGATTCTGGCACGAGACGTGCATCTTCGTGGTCCAAGACGATCCGCAAGCCGGTTTCGATCATATCGACGGACATCGGACCGTGGCATTGGCCGTCAGTCCCTACACGCGACGGAAGGTCGTCGACAGCACCAATTACAACCAAACGAGCATGGTGCGCACCATCGAGCAGATCCTCGGCTTGCCGCCGATGAACCAACTCGATGCGTCGGCCACGCCCATGGCAAGCTGCTTTACCGACCGGCTCGATCCGACGCCGTATGTGGCGGTGAAGAACAACATCCCGCTCGATCAAATAAATCCGAGAGTGTCGGACATCAAGGATCCGCGCAAGCGGCACTGGGCCGAGGTGTCGCTCAGTCTGCCGTTGGACGACATCGACGAAGCCGACGAGGACACGCTCAACCGAATCCTGTGGCACGCCCAGAAAGGCCGTGACGACACGTATCCGGCGTGGGCGGTGCTCGACGAGGCCGACGAGGATTAGCCGAGATTAATCACGAGTCAATGATTTCGCCGCTGTCCGCGACGCGTCATGTGAAGTCGCAAGCGACGATAAGTCGTTGCGAGCCTCTCGCTTGCGCTTCGGGTTAGTATGCGTGTCGTGAATGATCCGCTCTATGGCGAACGTTTCTTCATGAACTCGTGGTACTGCTTGTCGAGCTCGGCGTAGGACGTGCGGGTCAATCGCGAGAGGAGCATCGGATCCTGGGAGCCGTCGTAAACGGCCTTCGCGTAGGCAACCAGCGCGTCGCGATAGCGGCCGTTGTCGTAGTAGACCATGAAGTGCGCCAAGCCGGTCATCTGGCTGTAGAGCGTCGGTATTTTCGGATCGCCGTGAAGTTGGGGAAATCCGTAGCGGGTCATCCTTGCGAAGGGGACGTAGAACCCATCGACCATAAGCCGGTGCCGGGCGGCGACCATGCGGACGTCGTCGGAGCCGCCCAGGACATAGTAGTCGCCCTCCTTGCGAAGCGACTCCATGAAGAGCGCCAGCCCCTCGATCACCCAGCAATTTGCCGAGACCCCCGCGCGGCGATGGACGGGCCGCGATTCGTGGAAGAGTTGGTGCGTGGCCTCGTGCAGCAACGTTCGCTCGTCGCGGCCATCGTCGGCGAAAAAGTAAGCCTCGCGCGAGTCGCCCAGGTAGGCGCCAATTGACATCTCGACGCCCGGCATGACGGGGCGGAGCATCTCGTTGTATTCGTCGCGAGTTCGGAAATAGATGACGCGATGGCGGGGCAGCTTCCACCGCGTGGCGCGCCGTTCGAACATGGCGATCACCTGTTCTTCGGTGGCGTAGTAGCAGAGGAACAACTGCTTCCAGACGCGGTAAAGCGATTCGAGTTGCGTGCCCAGCCGAACGCCCGCCTCGAGGCTGTGATTCGTGCGAATAACGTAGTGTTCGGTCGTGACGAGCCATCCCTGGTTGATGTTCCGCCGGAGTCGCGAGTCCTCGTCGGCCGAAAGCCAGCGGCCGTCGCAAAGGCGTTCGCCCTTTTCGTAACGTTCGAGGTGGTTCTTGCGAATCCACCCGAACCGATCGTTCCAAACGTGCCCGGTCCGGAGCCGATCGACCTCGAACGGCGTATGCCATCCGCCGCGAAACTGCTGGTAGCCCATCAATCGGCGGACCGAATCGTTGTCGGGGTCCTCGTGAATGGCGGCCAAGGCCAAATCGAGTGCTAATGACGCATGGCCCGCCTTGACAGCTTTCTTAGCGAGCCGGAACCGTTCTTCGGCGACCTGGCGACGCAATCGCCAGAACCGCTCGTGCCATTCGGCCTCGTCCTTCGACGCGCCTTCGCGCAACGCGGCCCGTTCGCCGACGCGGACGGGTAAAACTGGAACGCGAATCTCGTTGGGATCTTCGGGCTTGGCACGTTCGCGTGTCGCCGCCGCCTGGGCCGAAAGGCCCTTCTCGTCGCACCAGGCGGCCAACTGTTCCAACGACGCCGCGTAGTCTTGAGTCAGACGCGTCGCCGCCTTGAACATCTCGTCGGAACGAGCCGCCCGGGCGCTCGACGCCGTCGCGCAGACAAACGCCGCGAGGGCCAATAGGCAAACACACCAAAACATTCGGCGCATCCACCCGCGGGGATTTGTATTCGCAGCTTGGTTCAAGAATTCTGTTCCTTACCTTCTCTTTTTCACCACGGAGGCACGGAGAAGAATGTGTCAATGGCTCATCGAACGGTCATGCCAAGAACTCACCGCCTGTTCGGTTGCGAATCTTCTTCATGCCTTCGAGACGGTTTCTCTGTGTTCTCCGTGCCTCCGTGGTGAAAGCGGCACTGAGAAAACGCGATCGCGCCGTCAGTTCGACCCGTATCCTTATTGTACCATGGAGCCCCGCAGGTTCGCTTCCGGATTTCGAGACGCATTTCTAGCAGATTCGCGGCATCTGCTCGCCGGAAAGCAGGTCGATAATCCGTTCGGCTCCGAAGGAAGTCCGCACCTGGACCGTGCCAGCATGTGTTTCGGTGACGCGGCCGATGATCGCCGGTTGGACCGCGGCCGGGTGGGCCTGCATGATCTCCAAGGTCCGCTGGGCCGCTTCAACCGGCACAAACGCCACAAGCCGCCCTTCGTTGGCGACGTAGAGCGGGTCGAGCCCAAGCAGCTCGCACGCTCCGGCGACCGGAGGGATGATCGGAATCGACGCCTCGTCCAGCTCGATGCCGACGCCCGCGCCGTCGGCGATTTCACACAGTGCGGCGGCCAATCCCCCGCGGGTCAGGTCGCGGAGGCAGTGGACGTCGGGATCGGCGTCGAGCAGCGTCTCGACCAACCCGGCCAGCGAGGCGCAGTCGCTCTCCAGTTCAGCCTCGAAGCCGAGCCCCTCGCGGACCGACATGATGGCGATGCCGTGCCGGCCCAGGTCGCCGCTGACAAGCACGGCGTCGCCCGGCCGCACCCGGCGCGGCGAGATATCGACGTTCGGGCCGACCAGGCCGATGCCGGCCGTGTTGATGAAGATGCCGTCGCCCTTGCCGCGATCGACCACCTTGGTGTCGCCCGTGACGATCTTTACGCCCGCCTCGTCGGCCGCTCGCCGCATCGACTCGACGATGCGCCGGAGCGTTTCCAGCGGCAGGCCCTCTTCGAGGATGAAACCGGCGCTCAACGCGAGCGGCTTCGCCCCGGCCATCGCCAGATCATTGACCGTCCCGTAGACGGCCAATTTGCCGATGTCGCCGCCCGGGAAAAACAGCGGGCTGACGACAAACGTGTCGGTCGTCATCGCCAGGCGTCCGCCCGGCACTTCGAGTACCGCCGCGTCGTGCGGAGGACTGCCGGGCTCGGTCGCGCCGAACGCCGGCAGAAAGAAACCCTCGATCAGTCGGCGCATGACTCGCCCGCCTCCGCCATGAGCCATCTGCACGGTCGCATGGACGTCGCGCGGCACGGGACAGGTCCAGTGCATCCCTTCGGTTCGTTCGTCGCTCATGGTTCTCCTTCCCGCGAGTCCTGCTTGCCGTCGGCCTGTTTCAGTTCGTGAAGCCGGTAACGATAATATGCCGAGCACGCGCCCTCGGACGAAACCATCGGGGCGCCCACGGGGGTTTCGGGGGTACACTCGCGGCCGAAGGCGGGGCACTCGAACGGTCGTTTGTGACCTTGCAGAACGGCCCCGGCCAGGCAGATGGCCGGCTCGTCGGCTCGGATCCCCTCGACACCGAACCGGGCCGCGGCGTCGAAACGCGAGAAATCGTGTCGCAGCGCCCAGCCGCTTTCCGGAATCTCGCCGATCCCTCGCCACTTGCGCGGCACGGTGCGGAAGACCTTGTCGATCTGGGCCAGGGCGACGGAGTTTCCCTCGGGCTGAACGCATCGGGTGTACTGAATCGCCACCTCGCCTCGCCCGTTCTCCAACTGGTCGATGCACAGAGCCACGCCCTGCAGAATATCCAACGGCTCGAAACCGGTCACCACGATCGGCACTCCGTACTGCCGAGCGATCGGCTCGTATTGCCAGGTGCCCATCACAGCGCAAACGTGGCCGGCCGCCAGAAAACCTTGGACGATGTTGTCGGGCGAGTCGAGCACCGCACAAATGGCCGGCGGGACCAAAACGTGCGACACGAGCGCCGAAAAGTTGTCCAGCCCCAGCCGATCGGCCTGCGCGATCGCCATGGCCACGGCCGGCGCGGTCGTCTCGAAACCAATCGCGAAGAAAACGACGTCGCGGTCGGGATTGGCCGTTGCAAGGGCGACCGCATCCATCGGCGAGTAGACAATGCGAACATCGGCGCCTTCCGATTTGACCGTCAGTAGATCCTTCTCGCTGCCCGGTACGCGAAGCATGTCGCCGAATGAACAGAAGATCACCTCGGAAAGCGACGCGATGGCCACCGCCTGGTCGATCATCTCGATCGGCGTCACGCAGACCGGACAACCCGGGCCGTGGATCAAGCGGATTTCGGGCGGCAACAGTCGATCGAGTCCGAAACGGATGATCGCGTTGGTTTGGCCGCCGCAAACCTCCATCAGGTTCCAAGGCCTCGTCGTCTGCCGCCGGATCATCGCGGCCAATTGCTTGACCTGCTCGGCGTTGCGGTATTCGTCGACGTATTTCATCAACCGGTTTTCCCCTTTTCCGAACCTTCCTCGCGTCGAACCGCTTCGTCGGCTTCCACATATTCCTGGAGCAAGGCGAACACCTCGTTTGCCTCGGCCTCGTCGATTGCGCTCAGGGCGAAGCCGACGTGAACCAGGACGTAGTCATCGACCCGCACTTCGGGCGTATAGGCCAGGCACACTTCCTTGGCCACGCCGCCAAAATCGACCTTGCCGGTTGCAAGGCCGTCTTTCTCGTAGATTTCCAATACCCTGCCGGGCACGCCTAAACACATGGTTGTTCAACTCCTATGGATGAGGCCCGCCAGATACGCCTGCCCCAGCGCGATTCCGCCGTCGCCCGGCGGGACCCTATGGTGAGTGTACACATTGAAGCCCGCTTCGGACAGGCGTCGGCGAGCCTGCTCGGTCAGCAGCCGGTTCTGGAAACACCCGCCCGACAGAACCACTTGCGCGCAGCCGGCCCGTCGAGCGAGTTGCACGGTCAAATCGGCCAGCGCGTTGTGGAACCGG
>DOEZ01000399.1 GCA_003532715.1 Planctomycetaceae bacterium | reverse complement strand
CCTCGCCAACGAGCACGCCGGCGACCATAATCAGAAACGCAATGCATCGACGGGTTAACGCCGACGTCGAAATCTCGTTTTGTACTAGCCGGCGCCTATTCATCAGGGACCTTTTACCTAACATATCGCCACTGGCGCGTCGCCTGGGACATCCGATGACGTCCCAGGCAACGGCCCTGGTGGTCGTTCCGCGTGTATCACCCCCGTCGAGACGATTGACGTCGCATCAAGAGCCCAAAAAGACCACCAACGAGCAAGATCAGCGTCGATGGTTCGGGCACCATGCTGGCTGCCTCACCCGATCCGTAACCCCAGTTGGCGGCCAGAATCGACGCGTCGATCGCGTTGACAACTTTGTCGCCGTTGAAATCGCCCATGCTCCATGTCGCGACGGTCGTGCCCCAATTTGCAGCCAGGGCCTTGGCGTCCTGCTCGTCGACATGGCCGTCGTTGTTGGCGTCGCCCGGCGTCGTGCCGATGCCGGCCAATTCCGCGATTTCCGCCGCGGTGAGGACGCCCGTATAGACACGGACGTCGTCCATCACGCCCTTGTATCCATAAATTGGCGGATTAAGCAGATCCTCGGGGTACAGGTTGCCGAGACAGAAAGGCGTCGTGAACGGGCTGTCACAGGCTTCTGGTACGTTGATCGTCAACTCCCCGTTCAACACCCCGTCGATGTAAATGGCCATTCGCGACCCATCGTCATAGACCACCGCGACGTGGTGCCACGTGTCATCGGTGAGCGAGATCGCCGTGTTGCTCCGGACCACGTGATTCGCGCCATCGCTCGTAATGGCGAACTCGATGGTTCCGGCCGCGACAGTCTCATTGTTGACGCTTCTGGTGTAAACGATGTCGGTGAAAAAGCCGTCCGATTCCTGTCCGCCGGACATGTTCTTACCCGCCAGGGCCCCATACTTCGCCGCGCCGCTTCCGTTCGGTTTCAGCCAGAAAGCCATCGACAGGTCGCCCGTGATGTCCAGTTCAGCGCTCATGTCCATTTCTACTCGGTCGTTTGCGCCGTCGAAGGTCAAGGCCCCGTCGATCTTCCCGGTGTCCCACGAGGCCGGCGAATCGAAGTTCGTCAGAATCCCGTTGCTCGCACTCGGAGTAGTGTCAACCGCCGTCGTGGTGTTCGGATCCGCCTGGCCGTCGTCCAGCTTCCAGTGCGACACAAGAACCGCCGGAGTTGGATCGCCCGCGCTACCGGGAGGCGGCTCGGCCAGCGACTGGATTTGTGGAAGCCCGAGCACCCCGTTGAATACCTTGACTTCATCCAAGTAGCCTTTGAAGCTGTACGCATTGGTGCTTGAACCGGCTCCCAGGTTGCCCAGCGTGAACGGACTCGTAACGGAGCGGATTTCCGTGGGAACGCCCACGGTCAGTTCGTTGTCCAGAACTCCGTCGATGTAGATGGCCATCCGGTTCCCTGGATCGAACGTGGTCACCACGTGATGCCACGTTCCGTTTGGCACCAGCGCGTTGCTTCCCAGCGTAACGGCGGCGTCGCCGATGGCCGGCGTGATTCCAAAGACGATTTGTGAATTGGTCATGGAATTAACGTAGTAGCCATCGTTCACGGAACCGCCGGAGAAGTTCTTTCCGACCAGGGGCGCGTACGCCTGGGCATTTGCGCCGAGGCGTCCCATCCAGAACGACATCGACATGGCCCCCGTGAGATCCAGCGACGCGGGATCGCCCATGTCGACGCGATCGTCGATGCCGTCGAACCTCAAGGCTCCATCGTAAGCGCCCACTCCCCAAGTTGGCTGCGAAGGGAAGTTCATAAGAGTGCCATTGTTCGCACTTGCGGAAGAATCAATGGCCGTCAGCGTGAAAGGACTGGACTGACCGTCGTCGAGCGCCCAGTCACCAATCGGAACGAGATCCTGCGCCCACGCGGGCGCGACGTGGCTTACAACCAGGACGGCGAGCAAGCCGAACGCAAGCCAAGGAAGACCTTTCGTGGCCGAGAGCATGGGAAATTCCTCCATTACGAGAACACTGAGATTCATTGAGACGCAAATCGCGTTAAGCCGATGTACATCGACCCGTCGCACGGTGGAAAGCCAAGGGACAGTATTCGTCAGGGTGAACGCCAACCTCGCGTCATGACCGGGATAACGAGCGACACGCGTTCGCACCCACGCAACAGCATATTCACCACACGTATCGATAGGCCGGACGACAAGGCCCGGCGTCATGTCTTCGATCGTTCCGGGAGTTTCGAGAGAACCTCACCGCGAATCCGCCTCGCCGGTCAATCTCAGTTCCTGATTCGTTCTAAATGCTTCCTCGACGGCGGAACATCAACCCAAGCAGACCGCCGACGAGAATCGCTAGGGACGTGGGCTCGGGGATGACGCCGCTGTACACGCGAACCTCGTCCAGGACGCCCTTGTAGCTATAAGCGAAGTTGGGCGAGCCTTCCGGATTGGACAAATTGCCGAGGGTGAACGGAGCATCCGTGCTGTCGCACGCGGCAGGAACGCCGGTCGTCATTTCCGAGTCCAACACACCGTCAAGGTAGATAGACATTCGCGTTCCGGCGACGTATTCCGCACGGACATGGTACCAGTTGTCGTTGCTCGTGCCGGTGGACAGCGCGGTG
>DOEZ01000622.1 GCA_003532715.1 Planctomycetaceae bacterium | reverse complement strand
GACCATTCCGAGCCGTCGGTCCAAGTCCCGCTTGGAGATTTCTTTGCCGCGGGCCACGGCATGCGAGTCAACGTGAATTCCGAGCCGGTCCAGGTCTCGGCCGAGGGTCGGGCGTACAACTGCTATTGGCCAATGCCCTTTCAAGGAAAGGCTCGGATTGAGATCGAGAACCAATCGGACAATCGCATGGGCGCGCTGTATTATTACATCGATTGGCTGAAGCGAGAGGAGCCGAAGAAGGACGCCCTCTACTTCCACGCCCAGTATCGCCAAGAGCGTCCCCATGACCCGGCTCATGACTACACCATTTTGGAGGCCACCGGGCGCGGGACGTACGTTGGAACCGTCCTTTCCGCGCATTGCGGCTATCACGCGTGGTTCGGCGAGGGGGACGATCGGGTCTATATCGACGGCGAGACAGAGCCAAGCCTCGTGGGCACGGGTACCGAAGACTATTTTAACGACGCGTGGGGATTCCGTGAGTTCTGCCATCCCCAAGCCGGGTGCCCGATCTTCGAGGGCCGAAGCATCGACAGCCGCGTCACCGCCTACCGCTGGCACGTTCGCGACCCAATCCCCTTCCGCAAGTCGATCCGATTCACGATCGAAAACAAAGGCTGGATTGCCTACGAGAACGGCAAGCATTACACGAACTTCGGCGACCGGCGAGACAACTACTCGTCGGTTGCCTTCTGGTACCAAGACAAGCCGGCAACGAACGTGCCGCCGATGCCCCCGCTGGACGAACGCGTCGATCCCGAACTCTACTTCAATGGCGACCAGTTGATGGAAATCGGCCAAGTCGGTGGAAGCGCGCGTGCGGCGATGACCTTCGTTCGACGGATTATTCCTCGCAGCTTCTTCCATCTCCGCGCATTAGGACCGAATGCCGAAGTTGCATTTCCGATCGAAATCGACCAGAAGGGCCGCTACAGCGTTTCGCTTTGGAAGGTTGGAATGCCGTATGGAGGGATTTACGAAGTGAGTCTCGACGGCAAGGTGATCGCGTCGCACATCGATTTCTACGAAGAGGGCGACGTTATCGAAGAGCAGGGACGCATCATACCCTTGCGAGAGCCCCACGAGCGGAAAATGGGGCTGCACTACCTCGATCCGGGCAAGCACGAGTTGCGGTTCAAGTGCGTCGGTCGGAATCCCCAGAGCCATATGCAGGACAGCCGCGAGCCCGGCCATGGTTTGGGTCTGCACGGTCTCTCGTTTCGAAAGATCGCCTTTGAAAACATGGATCAGTATCTGACTGCTCCGGAATAACCCGCGAACCGGCATCGAAAATGATGATACTTGGCATTCACTGGATCGACTTCGCCATCGTCATGGCCTACTTTGTGGTCGTGCTGTACGTCGGCGTGTTCCAAGGCGGACGGCGCACCAAGACGCTCGGCGATTTTTTCGTGGCCGGGGGGAAATGGGGCGCCTTGGTGTCGTTCATCTTCATCTTTGCGTCGGCCGTCGCCGGCAACGAAGCGGTGGTCGTCGGCGGCCAGGCGTACGAGAGCGGACTGTCGGGCGTCTGGTATTGGTGGAGCTTTTTGTTTGCGACGCCCGTCTACTACCTTTTTTCGACCTATTTTCGGCGAGCACGGGTCTACAACGTCTCCGAGTTCTTCGAGATGCGCTACGAGCGATACGCCGCCGCGCTTTATTCGGTCATCGCGGGCGTCATCTGCATCCTGTTCATCGGGATGTTCGTCCTGGCCATTGCGAAGATTCTCGCCGGACTGACCGCGGCGAGTCAACAACAGGGAATCACGACGCTCAACCAACAGCAGTGCGTCTGGATCATCACGTTGATTGTCGGCGCCTACGTCTTCTCGGGCGGAATGATGTCGACGCTTCTAACCGACGTGCTCCAAGGCCTGATGTGCCTGTTCATCCTAAGTTTTATCCTGCTTCCGTTCCTGTGGATTCGCGCCGGCGGCTGGGAATCGCTTCAGCAGTATAGTGCCGCGAATCCCGGGCTTTGGAACCTGGTCGATCCCCAGAAGATGACGATATGGACGATTCTGGCGCTCAACTTGTCGGCGTTGGTCGGGGGCATCGCGGCGCCGTGGATCTATAATTGGATCGCCGTGTCGAAGAACGAAAAGGCCGCGACCCAATGCGGCTGGGGGCATCTTTGGAAGCGAGTCATCACGCTGCTTTTCGCCGTCTACGGCATCCTGTTCGCCATCTATCGGCCGGGACTGGAAGACCCCGAACAATCGTGGGGCATCGTCATGGGCGAGATTCTTCCGGTCGGAGTGCTGGGCCTATTGATCGCCAGCTTCTTCGCCGCGGCCATGTCGTCGNNATCGCCGGACACTTCGGCCGGGGAAGGAAATGGGGCATTATTTGCTTGCTGCTCGACTCTGGGTAATCGTGACGGTGCTTCTGGCCGCGTTTTCGACGATGTACGTTAACTCGATCAAGGATTACGTCACGCTGGCTTTGACGCTCTTGTCGTTTCTGGGAATTCCGATCTACTTCGGCGTTGCCTGGCGCCGGGCGAACTGCACCGGCATGTGGCTGTCGCTGATGGGCGGCATCGTGACCTATCTGGTCGTCGTGGCGGCAGTCATGACGAGAAATCACCTGGGATTTGTCGAAGCGATCAAACCGGCCTTCGTTCCGGCCGTGTTCTGTTCGACGTCCGTGTCGCTCGTTGGAATGGTTCTGGGAAGCCTATTCGGCAAGCCCGACGACCCGCTCAAGATAAAACGTTTCCACGTCATCATGCACACACCGATTGGCCAAGAGCAACGTTTGGTCGAGGCCGGCATCCGTCTGCCCGCGCTGGTCGACGCGGGTCTCGTGCCGACCGGTCCCGAGCGGCTCGACGCGGAGGCAGTTGAGAGACTCTATGAACAAGACAGCCGAGATAAGTTGTTTGGCGCCGGCAGCACGATCGAATTGCGACGCGAGCCGGAACTGCCTTGGTATTATCCGGGCTTCATCCGAATCGTGTTTGCCTGTGTCGCGCTGGTGGTGGGCACGTGGCTGATTACACGCATCCTCTTTGTGTGGTAGTTCTTCATGATTACGAAAACAGATAGACACATGACACTCGACGCTTCGGCCATTGTGGTCGAGCCGGATCGTTCGCGAAAAGCGGCCCGGATGCAGTATCTGGCGCAGCAGTTTCGCGTCGAGGTGCTGGACATTCTCCACGAAAAGGGGACTGGACACTGGGGAGGCGCGGCGTCGGCCGCCGAGTTGCTGGCCTCGCTCTACTTCGACATCCTTCGCATCCGGCCGGATCAGCCCGACTGGCCCGATCGCGACCGCCTCGTCGTCAGCAAGGGGCACGCCTCGTGCATGCTCTACACGATGCTTGCCCATCGCGGGTTCTTTCCGGTCGAGGAACTGTCGACGTTCAGGGATCTCGACAGTCGGCTTCAAGGGCATCCGTGCATGAATAAGACCCCGGGCGTCGAGATGTCGACCGGCGCGTTGGGGCACGGCATGTCGGTGACGTTGGGAATGGCGTTGGCCGCGCGGCTTCAGGGTCGCGACTATTGGAGCTATGTTCTCGTGGGCGACGGCGACCTGAACGAGGGCCAGACGTGGGAAGGAATCATGGCGGCGGCCAAGTTCAAGCCCGAGCGTCTCGTGGTCCTGGTCGACTACAACAAAGTTCAACTCGACGGGCCGAGCGACGAGATCATGCCGATGGACCCACTGGCCGACAAGTTCCGGGCCTTCAACTGGAACGTAGCGCCGCGATCGTATGATGGGCACTCAGTCGCCGACATCCTGGAGTCGTTCGACTGGGTTCGCGGACAGGACGAGTGGCCCGTGGTGGTTATTTATCGGACACATAAGGGGCGCGGCGTGTCGTTCATGGAGGACAATCACTTGTGGCACGGCGCTCCGATCGACGACGACACACACGCCAAGGCTCGAACCGAACTTCTGAGCACGTTGCGAGAATTGGAGAAGGCGCTATGAGTGCAACCGTTCAGAAAGCAGCCATGCGAGATGCCTTCGGCACGACGCTGCTCGATCTGGCGCCGCGCCTGCCCGAGTTGGTCGTCCTCGATTGCGACGTGGCGTCGAGCTGCAAGACGGCGGCCTTCGGCAAGGCGTATCCCGATCGTTTCTTCAACTGCGGCGTCGCCGAGGCGAACATGGTGGACATCGCGGCGGGCATGGCCACATGCGGTCTTCGGCCTGTGGTTAGCACCTTCGCGCTGTTTCTCACGCTCAAGGGGACGGACCAGATTCGCAACACGGTCTGCTACAATCGGTTGCCCGTGGTCTTCGCGGGCGGCTACGCCGGGCTCTCCGATTCGTATGACGGCGCGAGCCACCAGGCCATCACCGATCTGGCCGTCATGCGTGCCATGCCGCACATGACGGTCGTCGTGCCGGGCGACGCGATCGAATTGCGACAGGCCATCGAAGCGGCTCTCCATCGGCCGGACCCCACCTACGTGCGTATTTGCCGGAATCCGACGCCGGTACTGTTCGAGGACCAGCCGCCGTTGGAAATCGGGCGTATTCGCAAACTGCGCGACGGCGCGGACCTGACGATCGGCGTGTGCGGCGTTCCGACGGCCATGGCCATCGAGGCGTCGGAGTCGCTCGCCCGGGACGGAATCGAAGTGGACCTGCTGGAGATCTCGACGCTCAAGCCGCTGGACGTCGAAACCTTGGTCGCGTCCGTGTCGAAGACCGGCTTGATGCTGACCGTCGAAGAGCACAACCGATACGGTGGACTGACCGAGGCCGTCGCGGGGGCCTTGTCGTGCGAGAAACCGACCAAGATGGATTACGTGGCCATCGAGGACACGTTTGCCGAATCGGGACCTTACGAGGAACTGCTTGCGAAATACGGACTTTCTCCGCGAAGAATCGTGGAAAAGGCCAAGGCTTTGCTGGGGGGATGATTGAGGTGAGGTGGGGCGATTGCAGCGAGGTCTGTCGNNCTGCAATCGCCCCACCCTACCTGTCGACGAGGGACTTTTTCGAGGAAATGCGAATGAAACTTGCCTTGGCCATTGCCGACACGTGTGCGCTTCCCAGCGCGTTTGTGGTCTATCGCGGATTCCGCGAATCAATCGCGAAGGCCGCCTCGCTCGGCTACGACGGCGTCGAGCTCGCGCTGAAGACGGCCGACGAGGTCGATCGGAACGGTCTGAGAGCCTGGCTGGACGAGGCGGGCATGGAAGTCTCGTGCATTTCGACGGGCCAGGTGTTCGCGGCTCTCGGACTGATGTGTACCGAATCCGACCCCATTCGGCGATTCCAAGTGATTGAGGTGCTTCAAGGTCTTATTGACTTGGCCGCCGAGTTCGGCCGGATGGTGAATCTTGGACGAGTTCGCGGCAGCATCAAGGACGAATCACGCGAGGTGGTCGAAGACCGATTCGTGGCCGTGGCGCGCGAGTTGTGCGACTATGCGGCTGCTCGCGACGTAACGCTCGTCCTCGAACCGGTTAACCGCTACGAAATCGATTTCATCAATAATGTTGAAGAGGGAGTCGAGCTAGTGCGCAAGTTGGGGCGAGACAATTTTCGACTCATGCCGGACGTCTTTCACATGAACATCGAGGACGTCACGATTGGTGGCGAGTTGGCCCGGCACGTGGCGCACGTTGCGTACATCCACCTGGCGGACTCGAATCGGTTGGCGCCGGGGCGGGGACACCTTGATTTTGACGACCTGTTCGACCACCTGGCCCGCGCGGGATACGATGGATGGGTCTCGGTCGAAATCCTCCCGAAACCCGATCCCGACACGGCGGCCCGGCATGCGGCCGAGTTCCTTCGGCCGCGGGTCGACGCGTATAATTCACGTTTGATGGCATTGCGAGGAGAACCATGCCGATGAAGGAAAAGAAACAAGAAGCGCGCGATCTGATCCGAGCATTCAAGGGAGCGGACTACGTTCACGGGTTGAATTGCCTTGACCGGCTCGGCGAGCAAACAGCGGCCCTGGGCCGGCGAGCGTTGGTGATCGTCGATGGATTGGGCGACGACTGGGCCGCCCCGATCCACGAGACGGTTCGGGCGTCGTTGTCGTCGGCTTCGGTCGCGACGGCGGGTGAGTTGGTCGCCGGCGCGGCGCCGAACGCACCGCGCGAGGACGTGTTGCGATTGGCCCAGACGATTGCCCGCCAGGATCCGGACGTGGTTGTCGTCGTGGGCGGAGGAAGCAGCATCGACGCCGCGAAGGCAGCCGTGGCGTATCATGCCTTGGGTGATCGTCATCCCGACTTGATGGACTATTTCGGCGTTGGCCAGGTATCGGCGATGCTGACGGCCGCGGGTCGGCGGTTGTTGCCCGTCGTCGCGGTTCAGCTCGCGGCGAGTTCGGCCGCCCACCTGACGAAGTACTCGAATATCACGTACCAGGAACTAGGGCAGAAGCTGCTGATCGTCGACGAGGCGGTGGTGCCGCCCAAAGCGCTGTTCGACTACAAAACGACTTGTTCCATGCCGCCGGGATTCACGATGGACGGCGGATTGGATGGGGTGGCGCACTGTCTGGAGGTGTTTTTCGGCGCGCCGTCGGGCCAATTGGACCGCGTGCGGCCCGTGTCGCTCTTGGGAATCGACCTGATCGTGAGCCATCTCGATCGGGCGTGCCGCGACGGAGACGATCTCGAAGCGCGCGAGGCGTTGGGATTGGGGACGGATCTCGGCGGATACGCGATCATGATCGGCGGCACCAACGGAGCTCACCTGACGAGTTTTTCGTTGGTCGACGTGCTCAGTCACGGGCGCGCTTGCGCGATGATGAACCCCTATTACACGGTCTTCTTCTCGCCGGCCATTGAACCTCGGGTTCGAGATGTCGGGGCGATCTATCGGGCGGCCGGTTACACGAATGCCGACCTGGATCGCTTGCATGGGCGGGACTTGGGCCTAGCGGTGGCCGAGGCCATGCGAAACCTGTCGGAGTCGATTGGGTTCCCAACGCGGCTGGCCGACGTGCCCGGTTTCACCGACGGGCACATTGATCGGGCTCTAGCCGCGGCGAAGAATCCCAAGCTGGCGAGCAAACTGCAAAACATGCCCGTGCCGCTTTCGGCCGAAACGGTCGACGAATTCATGGGACCCGTGTTGGAAGCGGCCAAGACGGGCGATTTTTCGATTATCAAGAATATGTGACTCTTCCGCGCGTGTGGAGGAATGAGGGGCGAAGCCTTGGTGTTTTGCGGGAGAAGACGACATGCGATTCCTGGTAGGAACAGCGACGGCAGCTATTCTCCTGACGGTTTTCGTTGCGAGAATGGACGCGAAGGAGGTACTCTATCCGGTCATCGACGGCGAGTGGTGGCAGGTGGCCGGAGATCCGGATCTCGGCGAATACACTCGCGCGGACCAGCAACCCGTCGACTTCGGCGTTTGGCAGGCGGCCGATGGCACGTGGCAGTTGTGGTCGTGCATCCGGCGAACGGGGTGCGGCGGGACGGGGCGGCTGTTTCATCGCTGGGAAGGACAGAAGCTGACCGACCGTGATTGGAAACCGATGGGGATTGCCATGGAGGCGAAGCCCGAGTTGGGCGAGACTCCAGGCGGCCTGCAAGCGCCCCACGTCGTGCAACACGACGGGCTCTACTACATGGCCTATGGCGATTGGGTTAACATCTGTTTTGCCACGAGCAAGGATGGAAAGCACTTCGAGCGAGTGATCCAGCCCAACGGCAAGACGGGCGTTTTCACCGAGGGTCCCGGCGCTAATGCGCGCGACGCGATGTTGATCAAGATCGACGGACTGTGGCACTGTTACTACACGGCGTTTCCAGGGGGGATTGGCTACGGCTTCTGTCGCACCTCGCCCGACCTGAAGACATGGAGCGATTCGTTCGTCGTTTCCTACGGTGGACAGGTTGGTCCAGGGCGGGTTCACAACGAGTGTCCGCATGTCGTCGAGTATGAGCCAGGACTGTTCTATTACTTTCGCAATCAGTTTTACGGCGAGCGGGCGTTGAACTGGGTGTATTGCTCGGACAATCCCCGGAATTTCGGCATCGACGAAGACTCGAAACTCATTCGGAACTGGCGTATTGCGGCGCCCGAGATCATTCATCACGAAGACCAATACTACATCGCAGCGCTGTTGGACAGTCTCAAGGGGATCAAAATCGCGAAACTGAAATGGGTCCGATTACCCGAGGCGGGAAAATTCGTATTCGACTTGAACTCCGCCGACCATCGCGAAACCTGGAAGATGACCAGCGGCGATCTTCCTTCGGTATTCACGAACTCGAAGCGAACCGACTTCAACCCGCGGACCGAGTATTTCGTGGCAACGGGCGAGTTGGGCAACCGGAAATTCAGCGACCGAAGGACCGGGGTTATCGAATCGCCTCCGTTCACGCTGGAGAAGAAGAGTTATGTCGTGCTCGTGTCGGGCGGCAACGACGCGAAGAATCTGTACGTCGCAATCGTCGACGCCGANNGGCGACAACAGCAACCCGCTGCGAAAGCATGTGGTCGATTGCGCCTCGTGGCGAGGGAAGAGGGCCCGAATCCGGATCGTCGATCAAGCGACCGGGCCTTGGGGCCATATTAATTTCGGGGGCGTTTACGAGAATCCCTTGGAGGACTCCACGAAATGAGGACTTTCTCGATGATCTTTGGATGCCGATCGGCGATGTGCAATGGTCTTCTTTGCTCGCTTATCATTTTTGGATTGGCTTGTTCTGCGCGCGGCGTCGACGCGGACTCCGCGCGCGGCAAGGCAGAAAGCCCAAAGGCTGCCGAGGAGACCAGTGTGGATCTGCGGCCGCGACTCGAAAGTTGGGGATTGCCGCCGCGCGAGCAGGGACGGCGGGGTACCTGTTCGGTCTTCACGATGGTTGGCGCGTTGGAATACGCCAAGGCAAAACGCGACGGAAAAGGCGAACGCTTGAGCGTGGAATTTCTGAATTGGGCCAAGAACAACGTCGCATCGGTCAAGATTCGAGACGGCGGAAAATTCTCGGACCTTTGGGCGGGATTTCTCGAAGGTGGCATCTGTCTTGATGAAGATATGCCCTATTGGCCGAAATACGACCGAAAACGGACCCCCTCGCCGGAGGCCATGGCCTATGCCAAGAAGTTTGAACGTGGCGATTTCCGCATGCACTGGATTAAGAACTGGAACGTGAAAAACGGCGTCACCGAGGAGCAATTTCAGGAGATCAAGCAGGTGCTTCGCGGCGGCTGGCCCGTCTGCGGTGGATTCCGCTGGCCAAGAACGTTGCAGTGGAAGAAAGGCGCTTTGGTGATGTACCCCCCCGAAGGTGTATACGACGGCCACAGTGTGTTGCTGGTCGGCTATTGCGACGACCAAGAACTGCCCGGCGGAGGGGCGTTCATCTTGCGTGACTCACTCTCCGACCGGGATGACCGCATGATGTGCTACGAGTACGCCCGGGCGTATATGAACGACGCGCTTTGGATCGAATCGATCAAGGTTTCCGACGGTCCGGCGAGAGCAGCGGCGGCGAAGGCGAGGTGAGGGACAACGGTAGACCGTTCAGGCTCCAGTGGCGGTTTGGGGCCGATAACGGGCGCTAATAGGGTTGCTGAAAGGCTGAGATCTGGTATGATGAGTGCAACAGTCCATAAAGATGCCGTCCATCGTGATCATTGTCGGCCTTGGCTGTTCCTTGCTTGGCACGGCGGCGGCGACTGTTTTATGCCCTCTCCGGGGGTATGGTGTGCTATACTGCGGCATGAGACCTGAATACTCATAAAGGTGGTTGTGCAATGATTGAGTCTGTTCCGAGCCCGAAGTCCCCGGCTATCCGGAAACCGACGCCCGAATCGGCGACTCGGGTCGTTTTTCAAGAGATGCTGTCGAACATCCAGAACGGCCGATGGGCGGTGGGAACCGTCATCCCC
>DOEZ01000509.1:4311-4660 GCA_003532715.1 Planctomycetaceae bacterium | reverse complement strand
TCGAAATGGCGCGGCACGAGTTGGCCCAGCGGCTTCTGGCGTCGCAGGCGCGGATCGACGGCTTGAAGTTTCGCAGCGGGATGATGTCGAAGGAGGAGCACGGCAAGCTGGTTCAGGTATCATCGAAGCTCAGCAGCGCGCCGCTGTTCATCGACGACAGCCCGACGCGGTCGATGTCGCAGATCGCGGCGGCCGCGCGGCGGCTGAAACGCCGCGACGGGCTCGGCATGGTGGTGATCGACTACCTGCAGTTGGTTCAGCCCGAAAACTCGAACGATCCGCGTCAGGAGCAGGTGGCCAAGATTGCCCGGCGGCTCAAGGGGCTGGCGCGCGAGTTGAAGATTCCCGT
>DOEZ01000509.1:0-4286 GCA_003532715.1 Planctomycetaceae bacterium | reverse complement strand
GCGATCGAGCAGGATGCCGACGTGGTCATGTTCGTCCACCGCGAGGAGTACTATCACTCGCGAGAGGAAGCCGAAAGCTTGGACGTCATCGGCAAGGGCGAAATCATGGTGGCCAAACAGCGCAACGGCCCGACGGGCGACGTCAAGCTGGCCTGGCTGCACAAGTTCACGCGTTTCGAGAACCTGGCCCAACAAGACGCCTATCCCGAGTTCGACGGCTACCAACCGGGCGCGGAAGACATGGACTTCTGAGCGGGGTGGCATGGACGGCTCGTCCATCCTTTACACCGAAACGGTTTTCGGGCGACCGTGTGGGCGTGTTTCGGCCGGTTGCTCGGTGGATTCGCTCGCCGCCGGCGGCGTCAAACGTTCTTCACGCCGGGCCAACAGGGCCAAGAAGGCGGGCACCAGGATCGTCCGAATCACGAACGTGTCCAACAGCACGCCCATCGACAGGGCGAAGCCCAACTCTTGCATCGTTCGCAAGGTGCCGCTGGCCATCGAGGCGAACGTGCCGGCCATGATGACGCCGCAACTGGTGATGATGCCGCCCGTGCGGATCAGCGCGACGCGAAGCCCTTCGGTCGGTCCGAGGCGGCGTTGTTCCTCGAACACGCGGGTTGTGAGGTAGATGTTGTAGTCCTGCCCGACCGCGATGAGGATGACGAAAAGGAAGACGGGCACCTTCCAGTCGAGCCCCGTGAAGGCGTCGCCGTAGAGCCACGCAAAGAGCACCTCGGTCGTGCCGATGGTGACGAAATAGCCCAACAACACCGAGAGAATCAGGTAAACGCATATCAGCGGGCGGCGCAGCAGGGCCACCAGCACGCCCAGCACAGCGATCACCACCAACAGCTTGATTCGCGCGCGATCGCTGGCGGTGACCCGTTCGAGATCGCGAATTCCGGCGGCCGTGCCGACGAAGTCGATTTCGGCGCCGCGCCAGTCGCCGGTTGGGTCTTTCGTTTTTTCCAGAAGGAGCGCCTCGATCCGGTTGAACAGGTCGATGCTCTCCTTCGAGAACGGCGCGTGGATCGACACAATGTCCAACCGCGTGACGCGGCCCGTCCAGGGGGGCGTCTGGCTGACAAACCGTTCTCGGGCCTCGTGGCGTCGCCGCGCGACGGCGTTGCGCAAGCCGGACTTGCTCAGCGGATTGTAGACGCGGGGCGTTCCGCCCATCGGCTCGCTGAGGCTGCGCACACTGACGACCGGCCGGACCCGTTCGCCCTGCCGATCGACGTATTCGAAGGCGAAGAGTTCCCGGGTCAGCGAGGCAATCCGTGTCTTCCCCTCGTCGCTGTTGAAATCGACGGCCGGGTGGTGGATGAGGACGGTCAGCGGTCCCGTCTCGTCGGCGGGGAAGTAACGCCACAGCAGCCGGGTTCCCAACACGCTGGGCCGGTCGTCGCTCAGTTCGGCCAGGATATCGTAGGTGACGGGCACGTCCCACGCGCGGTCGGCGTGGGCGTCGCCCGACGCGAGAAGATTGGCGCAGAGCACTCGCACCGGCCGGGTCAACGGCAGGAGCACCAGAAGGCTTGCGACGAGGATGAGGCCCGGCCGAGCGAGGATTGCCCCGGCGAGACGCTCCCAGAACGAGCGAGTCCACCGCGACTGGGCCGACGTTTGGTCGATTCCCGGACCGGTCGCCGCGCCGACGCACGCTCCAAACGGCCAGAAGACGATTCCGCGCGCGGCGCACAGCAGCGCCGGAGCGAGGGTAATACATGCGGCGAGCGCAACCATAAGGCACAGGCCGATGGCCGGCCCGCTGTTGCTAAACTTGCCGAAATCGGCGAAGTACATCATGCCCAGTCCGAAGACGGTCGTCAGCGCGCTGGCGGCCAGGGCGTTGCCGACGTGGCCCAGCGCGGCGGCGGCGGCGTCGGGGTAATCCAGACCATGCCGCAATTCCTCCTTGTAGCGAGAGATCAGGAAGAGGCAGAAGTCGGTCCCCGCGCCGAACAGAATCACGACGATGAAGATCCGCGTGGTCTTGAACGTCTTGAAGTCGATCCACGCGACCGAGTCGCTCAGGGCGGCGGCCGAGGCCACCAGGTCCATCGCCAGCCAGACCGAGGCCCCGATCGTGACCAACGGCACGAGCACCAGTCCCGGCGCGCGATAGACCACCAGCAAGATGAGCACGACCAACACGATCGTGGTTAACTCGGTGTTGCGAATGCTCTCCTCGGCCGAGAAGAGCATGTCGGCGCCGATCGCGGCCGAGCCGGTCACGCCCAGCTTGAGACCTTCGGGGAAATCGGGAGCCCGCTGTAGCTCGTCGAGCGTTGAATAAACCCGGCGCAGGAAAGCCATGTTGTCGATGGCCATGAATTCGTTGCGCAGGTGGAGCACGATCAGGGCGGCTTGGCCTTGCTCGCTCGGCCGGCTCACCAGCTTCTTGCCGATGACCGGCGTGTCGAAGCTCCAGACAGCGGTTACCGGGTTGGCCGGATCGACCGCGACGACGGTCGGGGCTTCCGTCCGGCTTTGTGGATCGTTCGTCTCGGCCGGATCGCGATCCGTCTCGGTGGGTTCGCGGGGCGGCGAAGTCTCGGCGACCGTTGCCGAGTCGTCGTCGGTCGTCGCGCCGGCGAGCTCCGACCGCGCCGCGTCATTCTCCTCGTCGAGCTTTTCCTCGTCGAGCCGGTTCGGCGGAAAGGCCGCGAGCAGCTTCTCGGCCCATTGCAGGTCGCTCTCCGCGAGTCGTCCCTCGTCACGCGCCACGACCAGCGCGAGTTGGCTCTTCGAATAGAAGTCGGGAAACGCCGACGCCAGAAGACGCTCGCCCCGAACGCTCGTCATGACGTCGGGCAGGTAGGCGAAGTCGCCGTCGCGGGTCACGTCGTCCCAGCGAGGCGCAACGCAGTGGACAACCGCCACCACGACGAGCCAAGTCGCCAGTACCAGCGCCCAATGGCGGGCCACTCGTTTTCCGAGACGTTCGAAGAACAAGGAACAGGCTTTCTATCGTCCTAGGGTGGGTGGTAACAACGTGCCTTCGGTCCTTCCGACGTGGAGGGGTCCGCGATTCGGCTCTGCATCGCCAATTCCCCCCATTATACAAACAACCCGCAAACGCGATATCCGCCAAACGAGGGCATTTTGCCATAATCCGACCGATTCCGACGGGTGCGGTCGCAGTGGAAGACCGCGAGGGCGAAGACGCGAGGCCGTTGACTTTGCCTCACCGGAAAGGTCGCCTCAAAGCTCGCCGTCTTCCTCGATCGCGTTCAGGCTTTCTTCGACGGCACGAAACTCATTGGATCGCGGCACTTCGGCGCCCGCCCGCAACTTGCCCAGCAACCCACCCAGCAACTCCGTATCGAGCCAGCCGGCGAGCCACGCGGCTCGGTTCTGGGCGTATCGCGATTGGAGTCGCGCGAAGAGTCGTCCGGCGGCGTGTCGCACGCCCTCGCTGGTGGTTGTTACGATTGCTTCTCCGCCGCCGGTGATTCCACCGGCGATGGCTGCCTCGGTGGCCAGTCCTCCGGCAGTTTGGCCGGCCAGTTCGATGGCCGTTTGCGAAACCAGTTCGCCGGCGACGATCCACCCGCTGACGGCTAGCGAGATGGTAATGGCCGGTCGGGCGATGGCCAGGGCGTGGTCCAAGGACCGCAGAAAGCGAATCGCGCCGGGATTCGCGCGCTTCCACGCATCGAGTTCGCCGGAAAGATAGTCGCGGTAGCCGTCGTCGATCGGCGGCAGTCGGTCGTGGGCCGCAAGCACGCGGGCCAGAAGATCCTCACGCGCATGTCCGCCGAGCAGCTCGCGCAAATGGGGCTTAATCGCGTCGGTGCCGAGTCGCGCGAGGCGGTCGAGATTGTCGAGCATGGCCTCGACGGCGCGGACCACTGCGTCGCGTTCCTGTCGGCGGAGCGACTCGACCGGATCGAGGTTGCCCGGCGTCATTGCGCCGTAGGCCGTGCGAAACGGCCACGTGACGACGCGGCCCAGCGAGCGATAGAACCCGTGGATGTGATGCGACCACGGGACGCGCTGCGAGTCCCACCACGCGCGGATCTCGTCGACCAGGATGCTCGCCGGCAGCGTGGGCCACTGGACTCGGGCCATTTCACCGGTCGAAAGCGCGCCGGCCGCCGCTTCGAACTCGTCGGCGGCGGCGCGAAGGGCCGCGAGATAGGCCGGCGCGCCGTGCTCGCCATCGAGCACGCGGACCAACGCGCCGCGAAACGTGCGTATTTTGATCGCGTCGAAGTGGAGCGACGCCAGATCGTCGCGCAGGCACCGTGGACTGCTCGGCTCATCGCGTCCGGAGG
>DOEZ01000625.1 GCA_003532715.1 Planctomycetaceae bacterium | reverse complement strand
CCAAATACGCTTTCCGATAAGCTGGCCGCATTTCTCGTGGAATTGCATCGCTATCGGCACTACAACAGACTGTGGGTTGAGATGGCGTCGCACCTGCGGTGTCACCTTCCGCGATTAGCCCCATTCTCGGGCTTTCCTCCGTCAACCACCGCTCGATAATGGGCTTGTCATTATCGGCCAAGCGGCAGTCGATGCCCGGCAACGCGCGGCGGAGTTCGCTCCAGCCGTGACAAATCAGGAGGAACCTGCCGTGCCGCCGGACGTCATGCGGAAGCTCAAACAGCGCTCCGCACTCGTACGTGTGATCGTCGTTGGTTCCGCCGCCCGACGGCTTTTTTCTCCCGTTGGGCAATGACATACAGCAATCGCGGTCCACGATAGGCCGCCGAAAGGAAGGTAAAAAATGTTGAAGAGCGTCAAGATCCGCAACTAGGAAGTGGGCCTCCGGTCCCTCCTGCCAGACCTCTGGTTGCGAGAGCATCCCGAGCATCTTCTGACCGAACGTCGAGGAGTTGGCCGCCGTCACCGACCGGCGTCGCCGCCGTCGAGAGAAACCCCGCCCCAATGGCCGACGATAGCCGTGAAAAAAGGGGACCCGGTTCCAGGTCTCTTGCAGATAGTCTCGGAGATAGGATTTTCTTGGCAGGGCTCTTGTGGGGTCTCGCTCCGGGCCTAGCCAGCCCTTCTCCCAACTCCCCCACCCATCTCAAAACAACCAAAGACCTCTTTTCGGGGGGAGTTGACCGGCCGGTGGGACGATGTCATATTGCGGAGTCTGGAAAGAAGATGGCGATTTTATTTAATTGGATAGGAAGGGTAGTCATGTTGCGACGCTCGGTGGAGAATCGCCGTGGGGGTTATGCCTTGGCTCGCCACGAGAAACGGCTGCGGTTTCTGACGCGGTGGAGTTGGATCGTCGCGATCGTAATCTTGGCCTCGTCGCAGGCTTGGGCACAGTCCACCTACTGGAACGTTGCCTCTGGTGGTTGGTCGACGCCGGAGAACTGGATGGCCGGCAAGCCGACCTACAGCACCAACGCCTGCATCAACAACGGCGGGACGGTCTCGGTTTNNCAGCAATTTGTTCATCGGAGGCCCGAGTCGATCGAACCTTCAAATGACCAACGGTGACCTTACACCGATCGGTATCTTTGTCGGCTACAACGGGAGCGGCTCGTTCACCCATTTCGGCGGAACCGTGGGACGCAATCTGGGTCTTACCGATCTGTACGTTGGCTACAACGCGGGCGATTCTGGCACTTACCAGCTCAGCGGTTCGGGAACCCTGAGGATCGGCCGCGAGTACGTGGGTTACAACGGCACGGGGACGTTCACGCAGTTGGGAGGAACCAACAATTGTAGTGACTGGCTGGACGTTCGCGGCACTTACAATTTGAGCAGCACGGGAATTCTGACGACTTTCGGCGCAACCGTTTCGGGCACTTTTAACCAGACTGGCGGTACCCATACACTCAACGCCGGCGCGTCGATGGGAGGCGGACTCGGGATCGAAGCCGGCGGAAAATACATCCTCAGCGGCACCGGCGCGATGGCGACGCCGCTGCTTTCGATTGGAACCGGTGGGACATTCGAGTTTAGTGGCGGCACGGTTCAGTTGAAAAGCAATTATAAAGGATACACCACGTTCACCAATCAAGGCGTCCTCGACGGTGCCGGGGGTTCCGGCACGATGACTGCGCCGAGCAAATCCCTTTTCGACTTCTCGGAGGGGAGCGTCGTTAATGCCCAGTCGATGTCCGTGACCCTGGGCTCGCAATCGCTGGTGATTCTGCCCGCCGGATACAATCCTACCACTGCCTTCGGCAGCTACAACAACAGCCAGGGCGTGACGTACATCAGAGGAACGACGTTTTCCGTTCCCGCGGGACGAACCTGCAACGTTCAACCCTACAGCACCTCTGTGAATATCACGGATAGGGTCAGCTGTCAGGGGTCGCTCTCCGTATTCGCTTGGAACAACGCCAGTGGACCCGGCATGAATCTCAGCAGCGGAGTGACCGTCTCGGGTTCTGGAACAATTAACGGAGTGGGAAATCTGACCGTCAACGACGCGATCTCGAGCATGACGGGCGGTTCACTCAACGCCTATGATGAGTACATCGGCCGTTCCGGAACGGGCACCTTCACCCATTCCGCCGGGACAAACACGCTCTCGGAGGACCTGTGGCTTGGCTACAACGCGGGCGACACGGGAACGTATAATCTCAGCGGTTCGGGCACGCTGAAGATCAACATAACTTACAGCGTGCCGACCAACGGCACCGGCGAAACGCTAGGATACTACGGGACGGGGAACGTTACGCAGACGGGCGGAACCAACCTCATCTCGACGTCTGGTATACCTTTCCAGGGGATCGCATTGCGTCTCGGCTACATGGCCGGTTCCGTGGGAAATTACACCCTCGGCGGTTCGGGCCTTCTGAAGCTCACCGGCAACGGGGGCTATGGCGCGAGCTGCAGGGAGTATATCGGATACTCCGGCTCCGGAACCTTCACGCAAACCGGTGGAACCAACCTCGTTGATTCGACCGGATCTCAGTTTCCGGGCAAGCTATATCTCGGCTACAACGCCGGCAGCAGCGGACACTACGACCTTCGCAACGGCCAATTGTCGGTCTCGGAGGAGTACATCGGCTACCATGCGTCGGCAACGGCCTTGTTTCAACAAAGTGGTGGCACCAACGCCACATCGTCACTCGTGGTCGGCAGTGGCTCCTATCATCTTCATGGCGGGACCCTCATGCTCAAGTCGCTGAGCAAACGCCCCGGCACGGGCACGTTCAACTTCGGCGGCGGAACGCTTCGGGCTGCAGAGACTTTCACCACCGAGCTGCCCATCACGCTGACCGGCGTCGGCGGCAACGCCAACGTTGACACCGTCGGCTACGCGGTCACGTTCTCCGGCGGTTTGTCGGGCGAGGGTGGATTGAATAAGTTCGGCGCGGGCACGCTGACACTTGACGGCACGAATACTTACACGGGCGACACGACCGTTAGCGCCGGATCACTCGCCTTGGCCAGTACCGGTGCGTTGCTGTTGGACATCAACAGCGGCGGCGATTCAACTTCGATTCTCGGCGCCGGCGCGATCGCCCTTGATGGGACACTTGTGTTCGACGTTAAGGATGTGGCGACCCTGGGCGACTGGAACGTGCTGGCCGTCAACACGCTGGCGGAGACCTATGGTGGCGGTTTCACAGTGAAGTTCGCCGTGGATTCCGGCACCTTCGCGGCCACCGAGACCTCGCTCGGCGTGTGGACGTACAACCTAGCCTCGCTCGGAGTCGCCACTTTCACCGAGTCGACCGGCGTGCTGTCCGTCGTGCCCGAACCTGGGCCACTGTTCCTGCTTTCCGTGGGGCTGTTGACTCTGCTGGCCCATGACTGGCGGCAGAAGCGCGCAGCGTAGGAGGTCCACCTGCGTGCCAATGTCGACGATCACGGCATCCACCAGCGAAGCAACGGCCGTGCCGGAGGTGGGCAGCGTCGCTGTATTGCTGTGTGGAGGGACTTGGCGAAAAGGAGCAGAGTACACTTTAGAGCTGCTTCAAACGGATTTGGGCCATTTTTAGAGAGGAATTGATTCTGGAAACGACCGCTCGGTCGCATCGTGGCCAATGGACCCGGGTCTCGGCGCTGGACGTGGGAGAAGCGGTACTTTGCAATGGCGATCACCATGAATCCAAATTGTCCGATTCATGGCGAGTGGGAGAGGTCGGTTAGCGGGTTAAGGCGTATCCGGCCAGGACCAAACGGCCGATACGTATTCAGAGGGCGCATTCAGAGGGTGCATGTAACCGCTTGTTACCGACGCTTGCGGTGCGTCGCGCATGTTCTGCTTCGTTTTCTCGATGTTCGGAGCCCGATGTCGACTTGTAGCAGTAATCATACCGGGCACAACGTGGAACAATACACAGGTCGTGTGGGTCGGCAACAACGGCAAGACGAAGCTGGCGATTACCGAGTGTAAGAACGAGACACGGACCCGCGACATCGAGTACACCGTGTGCGTGCCACAGACGCGAACGCGGACCGACCAGGTGACTACCTATAAGAACGTTTCCTCGGAGAAGGTGGAGTCCTATACGGTCATGGTTCCCCATGAAGTCGAGAAGGAAGTCCAGGTCCGGGTGTGCAAAATGGTTCCGCAGCAAGTCAGCGCCCAAGGATGCGGCGACCGCGCACCAAGCTCGCGCTGCAGCGGGCGTGCCCGCCGCTTTCTGGCACGCCGGTAGGGGCGCCGCACGTGTCGGCGGCCCTTAAGGCTATACTGTGAGCGGGTGGAAATGAGCTACTTTGCCGAGCGAAACGGCTTAGATCAGCCCGCTCACAGTATCGTTCTCACAGCTCCAGTCACCCAACTGAGGGACACACTCGAAACCTTTGCGCCAAAGAAGAGCTAGCCCTACTCAATCACAATAGCATTGCGTGAGAGACAGGCGATTCCTATACTTGCCAAGGGTCGACAAGACCCTGGTAGCGTGGCTCTCTGACCCATTACTGAAGGAAGAATCTGTGCGTTGGCAAGGTCGACAACAGAGCGAAAACGTGGAAGATCGCCGCGGCATCCCCGTAGGTAAAATGGCCATGGGGGGAGGCCTTGGCACGCTCGTGTTAGTGCTGGTGGTTGCCTTCCTCGGAGGCGATCCGCAGGCGTTGCTCAATCAACTGGCTCCGCCGGAGGCCAACCCGGCGCCCGGACTCCGCGAGGTTGATCCATCGGAGCAACCGCTGAAGGAGTTCGTTTCCGTGGTGCTGGCAGACACCGAGGATGTATGGCACACACTTTTCGAGAAACACCTTGGCCGTTCCTACCGGGAGCCAAAACTGGTCCTTTACACCGGAGAGGTAGAGACGGGTTCCGGCATCGGCAATGCGGCGATGGGCCCCTTCTACTCTCCGGCCGACGAGAGAATCTACCTCGACTTGAGTTTCTGCCAGGACTTGAAGACTCGCTTCCAGGCCCCGGGCGACTTTGCAGTTGCCTATGTCCTTGCCCACGAGGTCGGGCATCACGTACAGAAGCAACTTGGCTACACCGATCTGGTGGACCAGCAGCGCGGGCGGATCAGCAAAGTCGAGCAGAACCGACTTTCGGTTCGACTGGAATTGCATGCGGACTTTCTTGCCGGTGTGTGGGCTCACCATGCGGAACGCATCAAAGGGATCCTGGAGCACGGCGACGTCGAAGAGGGACTTCGCGCTGCCAGCGCGGTAGGTGACGACCGGCTCCAGCAAGAGGCGCGCGGGTATGTGGTCCCGGATTCCTTCACCCACGGAACCTCGGCGCAGAGGTCAAGGTGGTTTCGTTTGGGTCTGGAGACTGGCGACATCTCGCTCGGGAAACGCTTGTTCGATTTACCGGAAGAGAAGTTGTAGTCAACAGATCAAGAATCTTTCAGGAGCCGACATCCGGCTCGCGTTACACGCGGCGATGCCGCCCGTAACGTTTGATCGTCGCCATCCGAATACAGCCTGCGCGAGGCGACGCTCGATCGGGACCGTCCGGCAATAGACCGTCGGCCAATACCGCGGCTCAAAAAACTGCCGCGTCGCGCTCCAGGGCCTTGTCAGCAGGTCGATGATACTCGGCATGCAGGATCGTAGCCTTCTCCCAGAAGGTTCGCCTTGCATCCAAGGCCCGCACCTGGCAGGACGGTGCTGCCGTGAAAGCCGTGGGGAACGCTTCGGCCGCATAAGGACGAATCTTCCGCTCTTCCGCCGGCCAGTCGTCGGAGCGTTCTCCCATCTCCAGGCGAATCGCAGGGCGGATGGTCTCTGGAAGGGTGCCGGCCAGTTCGCTGCGCGGATACGTGAAGATCACCGTCCGCGAGTCGACGGCGTCAATCTCGATTCTCCAACCACGCGGCCCGATGACCGAGGCAAAGTCGGCGAGGAGGCACGGCAGCAATCGGTCGAGGATCGCCTGCTGGCACGCTTCTACAAGGGCCTCGATCCGGCGCCGTGCTTCCTTTCCGCTAATGCCTGGCTGCTCGGGATCGCGGTCATCGGCGAAGCCCAGGTCTCGACGGCTGAGCGAAAGGTCGACGTCTTCCGAGAACCGCTCAACAGCGTGATACGCCTTTGACAAGGATGTGCCGCCCTTGAAGATCAACTGCGGCCGGAATTGCAGCACGTCGAAAAGGCGAGGTAACGCCCAGCAGACCCAGAAATCCTTCTCGATGATCGCGGGCGCCCGCTCCGGGCGCAGGACGCCGGCCGATCGCCGGAACAAGTCGGTACGTTCCTCCTGTGGGGCCTGCGCGATCCGATCCATCAGCTTCCCTCCCTGCTGGCAACCTGCTCGATCACGGGGATCATCCAAGCCGCGGCGTAGCCGATATTGTCCTTCAATTCGTCCTTGTTCTTGCGAGAGAGGGTCAGTCGCAGCCGGTTGATGACCTTCGGCGTCACGCCGCTGCGGCCTAGATGGCGCAGGGCCTGGAAAACCAGCGGGGCCATTCGGCCGCCCACGTCCATTGTCTTCGGCCCGCGGTTTAGGAGCTTGATGGAGTAGGGGTCGAATTTCAACACCCGCGTACGACCGTTGGTGTAGTAGACGATCTGCGCCGGCACCTGGGTCGAAAGCCCGAGCAGGTTGGCAGCGTGCGCCCCAGACGGTACGACCCGCAAGCCGTTCTTCCTGGCCCACGCATGAACCAGTTCGTCGGGCGACTGTACCATCGGTTCGTTCAGCAGTTTGCCGATCCGCGGCAGTTCATACAGCCCCCGTCGCACGCGGCGGATGGCTCCCTGCCGCACCAAACGCGACAACGCCTGATCGACGGCCGCGCGCTCGCCGAGATCGAGGAATTCGCGGGCTGAAACTGCTGTTCCCTGCCGAGAGCCCAGTCTCGCAAGCACCTTTTCGGCAATCGGAGAGGCGACGTTCATCGGTGGCTCTTGAGCTATTGTCAGAATAATAGATCGCTGTTTCTGACATTATAGCATACGCCTGGTGCGGATCAAGCGCAATTTCGCACGTCCTTGACAGCTCGACCCTTTTGGGCAATTCGGCCGGGGGGCGATGGCGGAACGTCCAAGACTCTGATGCTGGGCAAGATGATGAGCGGGGAGCTTCAATTTACATTCGCGGGCATTGGCAGGTCGAAAACTGCCTGCATTTCATCGAGGACCGTTGGTGGGACGAAGACCGTCACTACACCAAGCGTCCCGGCCTTGCTGAGTCCTTCGCCGCGCTGACCAATGCGGCCCTCTCGGTGCTACGCCTCATCCACCCCCCCAATCGGCCGCTACGCGCGACCGATGAGCTCATCCAGTCGGCTCCTGCCTCCGCCTTGCCAAAGTTCGGATTTATCTGAGCCAAGACTTTGCCGTTCTCCTGACCGAGGGTTGATGAGAGTAAGTTGTAGGGGCATATTTGTACATGGCGTTTGTCCAGGGGGAAGATCGCAGTTTCGTGGCCACCACTCTTGCTATACAGGTTAGCGAAGAAGCGGCGAGGGCGTTTGCGCCAGTCTCGCCCGAAGACCAGCGCAAAATCCAATTGCTGCTGGATCTTCGCGTGCGCGACCTGACCATTTCGCCTGTTCCACGAAAATCGCTTCAGACCGTCATGGATGAGATCGGCAAGAACGCCGCCGCGCGCGGGCTGACGCCGGTTGGTCTGGAGTCGCTGCTCGATGACCGCTGACTTGCGAGTGGTGGTTGACACCAAGGTCATTGTCAGCGCGATGCTCTTGCCGCTCTCGGTCCCCCGCCGGGCGCTCGATCGTGCATTGCGAGAAGGCCGTCTTTTGGTCCCCGCCGCCACGACCGCGGAACTGGCCGAGGTGATTCACCTTCCGAGATTCGATAAATATCTCTCCGAAGAGGGGTCCAGGACAGCCGTGCGACTGGCAATCGCCGGTAACGTGATGGACTTGGGTGTGAAAGGTGGCTTGAACGAATCGGAGATTCGGGTCTCGATTGAGCAATCCCTGGATGAACCTCTTGACGGTGACACCATCGCATTTGCGGCAGCAGTTCGGGAGTCGCAAAACATTCTCTACTTGACGGATAATTTGGGTGAAATCGTCTTCGACCGGTTGCTCATTGAGCGAATGCCACGCGAAAAGACAACTGTGGCGGTCAGAGGGGCCCCCGTCATTAACGATGCAACCCTGGAGGATGCGAAGGCTGCGGGCCTTACAGACCTTGTTTACGTGATCGACAATGGTTCCGATGCGCCTGGGACGATCCTTCACGACTGCAGCGACTATTTTCAGCGACGTTTTGCTGATGCCGACCTGATCATCGCCAAAGTCCAGGGCAATTACGAAACCCTGAGAGAATCGTCCAAGCAAGTCTACTTCCTGCTACGGGTCAAATGTCCTGTCATCGCCCGTGATGTCGGTTGTCCCGTTGGCAGAATGGTGCTGCAACCATCGCGAACCCAAATGGTTGAAGGTGCGGAAGGGGTCCACTCGTGACGAAACATTTGCCAACTACTCCCCAAAGCGATGTGGAGGTCTTTCTATCCGGAGCGCCACCGAATGCCAACCTATGAATACGAGTGCGATGGCCGTGGTCTCCGTAGGTTTCCCTGCATCGCCCTCGCGGTGCCATAGGACTCGCACGTCCCCTGCCCCCTTCTGCACCAGAAAACAGACCGTCATTCCATCCGGCATGGGATTTTGCAGATAGGGCGGAAGGCTCTTGGGCAGCGGGCCCGGCGTCTGTCCCGTAGCAGCCTTCACAAGTCCGCCCCAAGAGACCATCGCCACCACCACGGTCAGAGTACAGAACAGTCTCTGGCACATGATGTGTCTCCTTGTAAGCACCAGCCGTCACCAAATCTTCACGCGATCGTTGGGTGGGAGGTACATTTTGTCGCCTTCTTTCACGCCGAACGCGGAGTAAAACCCCGTGACGTTCCGCGGTGTGCCATTTGCCCGGTATTCGGCAGGCGAGTGGGGATCCACGGTCAGCCGCTTCCTCAGTTCGTCGTCGCGGTACTTGCAACGCCACACCTGGGCGAAACCAATAAAGAACCGCTGATCGCCCGTCAGCCGATCGATCACCGGAGCTTCTTTGCCCCCCAGTGACGCTCGATAGGCGGCATAGGCGATGGTCAGCCCGCTCAGGTCGCCGATGTTCTCGCCGAGCGTGAACTTCCCGTTGACCTTGAAGCCGGGAAACGGCTCGAATTGACCGTACTGGGCCGCCAGCACCGCGGTGCGTTTGTCGAACTCGGCACGGTCGGCCGGCGTCCACCAGTTGGCGAGGTTGCCAGCGCCATCCCACTTCGATCCTTGGTCGTCGAAGCCGTGGCCGACTTCGTGGCCGATCACCGCGCCGATGCCGCCGTAGTTCACCGCATCGTCCGCAGCAAGATTGAAAAATGGAGGCTGCAAGATAGCTGCCGGAAACACAACCTCGTTCATGCTCGGGTTGTAGTAGGCGTTGACCGTTTGCGGGGTCATGTGCCACTCGTCGCGGTCCACCGGTTTGCCGAGCTTGTTGAGCATGTAGTTCCACTCGAAGGCTGTCGCACGCTGCACGTTGCCCACCAGGTCGTCACGGCGAATCTCCAACGACGAATAGTCGCGCCACTTCTTTGGATATCCGATCTTCGGGGTGAAAGTTGCGAGCTTGGCCAGTGCCTTCTTTTTGGTCTCAGGACTCATCCAGTCATTTTTTTGGAAGGCTTGGTGGTAAGCCTCGATCAGATTGCCGACCATCCGGTCCATGCGCTGCTTGGCTTCGGGCGGGAAGTGCTTCTCGACATAGACCTTTCCAACTGCCTCGCCAAGGGCACCCTCCACGGCGCTGACGGCTCGTTTCCAACGCGGGCGATTCTCAGGGATTCCGGAGAGCGTTGTACCGTAGAAGGCGAAGTTGGTATCGGCCATTTCCGCGTTCAACAGACTTGCGTATTCTCGAACCACTTGCCACTTCAGCCAGGCCTTCCAGGTGGCCAACGGCGTCGAGTCGATCATCGCCGCCATGGCTGACACGTAGGACGGTTGCGAGACGATGCACTTCCGGGCGTCTTTGACGCCAAGGGTGGTAAAGTACAGATCCCAGTCGATTCCGGGAGCCAGCTCGGCAAGCTCGTCAAGAGTCTTCTTGTTGTACCTCTTGATGCTGTCGCGATTCTCCAGCTTTGACCACTGGGCCTTAGCCAGCCCGGTCTCCAACGCCACGATATCGGCTGCGGCCTGTTTGGGGCTGGCAACTTTCGCCAGCGTCAGCATGTGCTCGACGTGCTTGGTGTAAGCCGCGAGTTTCGTCTCGAATTTGGCGTCCCAATAGTAATCGCGATCGGGAAGACCCAGACCGGCTTGAGAAAGATGAAGGATGTATTGATCGGACTTCTTCGCGTCGGTACTGACATAGCAGCCCATCGGGCCGGACACGCCCAAGCGGGCCAATTCGGCCAACGATCGGGCCAGATCAGTCTTGGTCTTGATGTGGTCGATCGCCGTGAGCATTCCGGTGATCGGTTCGATACCAAGTTGNNGGCGTACATATCCCCTATTTTTTGTCTTTCCGAACCTGGGAGATTATCGTTGGCGTCGGCACACGCCTCGATGATCGCGTGCAAATCCTTCTCGGTCTGTTCGGCAAGAGTCACGAAAGCGCCACAGAAGGAGCGATCCTCGGGAATCTTGGCCTTGGCAAGCCAGGCACCGTTCACGGCGCGGAACAGATCGTCCTGCGGCCGCACATTCTTGTCAAAATTCGTCAGATCGATGCCGCTCGCAAGCGGCTCGGCGGCACATGCCGTCTTGCAGTTGATTCCACGTACCGGACAGGCAACAACCAGCGCTGCGATAACCGAGAAACTAAAGATGCTCTTCATCAAAGGGACTCCCAATGTGTCCGAGTATGGCTAATCTGAGACCTCTATTGTAAGCGGTGTAGGCAATATGAGCAACGTGGGGCAAGATGGCCCGCCCACGCGTCCGAGACGGCACCGTCGTCGTTCTTAAAGAGCGTGGGGCAGGTCACGAGCGCATTGTTCATTACCAGCTGCCGGTTTGAAGGGCAAGATCCGGCATTTGTCTCGGAAACTCGTCACTTATGGACGGGTTCTGTCAAAGGACCCATTTTCGAATAGCCCTCAGTGACAGCCATCCCCCTGGATCGGGTGGATAATTCGCTGGCAATTGACGCCGGTGCATAAAACGGTCGGGCGGAGGCTGCTCGGACACGGTGTAATACCAACCCTCTCCTCGACAGCCTCCTTCCGAGGGCCGGGGCGAGTGTCGTGTGCGCGAGATAGCGTCAGGGGCCAAAATGATGCCACCCCGAAATCGGGACGGTGACCGGAGTTACTGACCTCTTCCTGGCAAATGAACCACACGGTGTGGCCAAACGCCGGAATCCGCTTCGATTACGTTGTCGTTTGTCTCGGCGTTGTACTTGACGCCGCGAATCCGGTGTGGCGGCATTTTTGACAGCTGCCGGGCGTGGATGATACTATGAACTGCATGAATGGAGTTGAGTCATGAGCGAGAGCCCTGAAGAAATCCGACGATGAGTCAAGGGACGATTTGCCAGCATTAAGCGATAGGAGGTTAACATGAAACGACTCGCTGTGGTATTGCTTATGATCGTCCTCCAGGCCTCGGCCTTCAGCCAACAAGTGCCGGGCGATCCGAACCCTGACAGCGAGATCCGCAAGCAGACCGATCGTTACTTCGACGCGATCGACCGCCAGGATGTGAAGATGCTCGACGACTTGCTGGTTAAGGAGTGTCTGGTGTTCTACCCGCGGGGCCTGCGCGATACGAAGGCAAGCTTTCTGAAAACTCTGGGCAAGTCGAAGGGTGCCGATGAGCCGGCGCAAGCGACGCACACGCTGGGTGATGTGAAGGTGCGGCGCGTCGGCGATACGGCGGTGGTGACGACGCTGTTGACCACGAAGCGTGGGGATGCTTCCGAGGTGACTAACCGGCGGACGCTGACCTGGGCACTCCAGGACGGTCGCTGGCGACTGCTGCATGACGAGTGGTCGCTCGTCGGCGACTCGCAGTCGGCCGAGTACTGGAGCGACTACTTCCGCGGGAAAGACCGGAACTTCAATCAGAAGCCGAATTCGCTGCTCGTTCACGCCGTCGAGGACACCGACCGGGCAAGGCGCTGGACGTGGGCATGGGTTCGGGGCGAAACGCGATCTGCCTTGCGAAGCGGGGGTGGGACGTGACAGGGATCGACCGCGCCGAGGGCGCACTGGCCGTGGCGCGGCAGCAGGCAACCGAACAGGGCGTGAAGATCACGCCCGTTCTTCAATCGGCCGAGGAATTCGACTGGGGGCGCGATCGCTGGGATCTCATCGCCTTGCTTTACTTCCACGCCGTCCGCGAGAACATGACCAACGTCCGTGAGTCGGTCAAACCAGGCGGCTTCGTGGTGATGGAAGCGTTCATGGCGCCGCCGGGGAGTCGCGGAGGAGGAGTCTATTATCGACCCGGGGAGCTGCGCAAGCTGTTCACCGAGGGGTTCACGATTCTCCGCTATGAGGAGACCGAAGGCGTAGCTGATTACGGGCAGAAGACCACGCAACTCGTTCGGCTCGTCGCCCGCAAGACAGCGCCGCAGGCATCATGGTGTCGCCAGACTCGGTGGTGGCCCGTGGCGCCATCAAATGATTGCAGGGTCCGAACCCGCCGAAGCCGCCGAGGTAGATGAGCGTGAAATTTGGGATCATACCGTTGGCCATCAACCGGGCGTCTTTCGGAAGCCGCGTAAATGGATTGAACTACAGGAATCGGACGGCGGCGGTGAGACTGCTCCATGGCCGAGCGCATTGTTCGTTGCCGGACGCCAGTCTGAAGGGCAAAATCCGCCATTTGTCTCGGAAACTCGTCATTTATGAATAGGTGTCATTTTAGGAAGGTTTGACGGCAATCAGGCCTTCGGAAAGCTACGGGCGACGCACGGAAATTGGGGTTTCGCCTAGTCCCGCCCAGTTCTCTCCTAAACGGTTATCCGCCAGGTTACTTGGAGCCGCGTTCGAAGACCACTTTTCCGCCGATTAGGGTCTTCTCGACCTGGATTGTCTTGATCGTCTCCGGGGCGACTTGCGTCGGATCGGCCGAGAGGACCACGAAATCGGCCAGTTTGCCGACCTCAATCGAGCCCTTTTCGTCCTCGTCGAACGAAGCATAGGCGCTGCCAAGCGTCCAAATCGAAATGGCCTGTTCGGGTGTAACCTTCTGCCTCGCACCGTAAACCTTGCCGGCGGCCGTGCGTCGAGTAACCATGCTCTGAATGCGCAGCAGCGGGCAAGCCTCGCTGACCGGCGAGTCGGACGTGCCGGCCACCGGGATGCTCAACTCCAAGGCCGAACGGTTCGGGTGCATCATGTCACAGCGGTCGGCGCCGTAGGCTTCCATCTTGTCGCCGTGCTCATAGACATAACTGTGCGGGGCCACCACCACGCCCAGTCGTTTGATCCGCTCGAGGATGCGCGGGTTGACCACGCTGCAATGCTCGATCCGATGCCGGTGGTTGTCCCGGGGCGACTTCTCAAGTGCCTTCTCGATCGCGTCCAACACCATGTCGATCTCGCGGTCGCCATTCGAATGCACGGCCACCTGAAAACCGGCTTCGTGGATGTCCAGAATCCTCTGGTTCAGGCTCCTCTGAGATCGGGCCGGTTTGATGCCGTAGTAATCGGGCCGGTTCGCATACGGTTCATAGAGCCAGCACGTCTGGCCGGAAAGCGAATTGCCGTGGAATATTTTGACACAGCCGAGCTTAAGCCACTCATCGCCCAATCGATGTGACTCTCGTTGGCGTTTGAGTTCGGTCAGGCTCCGCAGCATGACGTAGATCCGCAGCGGAACCCCCGACGCCTGGACCTGCTTGTACAACCGGACACTCGATAGACTGGTACCCGCGACGCCGATGCTGGTGATGCCTTTGCTGGCATACGCTTCGAATTGCCGCCGCATTCCGGCGAGAATTTCGTCGCGGGTGGGCTTGGGGCTCGATGGACCCGCGCGGCGAACCATCGAGCCGGCCCGCTCGCGACAAACACCGTTGGGCACGCCATGGGCATCTCGATCGAAACTCCCACCGGGCGGGTCGGGCGTGCTTTTGTCGACCTTCGCCATCTCGAGCGCCAACGAATTGAATGCCGACACATGCCCGCTAGAGTGGCTGAGTCGAACGGGGTGTTCGGTCGACACCTTGTCCAGGTCCCAGCGGGTCGGGTGCCTTCCCAGCTTTGTGTCCTCGTAGCGGCTACCTCGAACCCATTGTCCCTTGGGCGTGATCCGGGCCTTCTGCTTCAATGCCCTGATCAGATCGTCCATCGTACGCACATGCGAGGGACGCAAATCGACGGGGCCGAGCCGCGAGGTGACCGGGTAGATCGCCCCCGGATGCAGATGGGCGTCGTTGAACCCGGGCGTGATAGTCTTGCCCCGAGCGTCGATCACCTGAGTCTTCTCGCCGATCCATTCTTGGATTTCATCCAACGTCCCGACGGCGGTGAATCGTCCGTCCCGGACAGCCAGGGCTTCGGCCCGGGGATGGTCCTTGTCGACCGTGATGACATTCGCATGAAGCACCACTAGGTCAGCGGTCGAGTTCTCCGCCCGGGCCATCGGGGCGGAGGCAAGCACTAGGCCGACCACGACCGGGCAACATGAAATAAGATATCCGCGGGACAGACGAATCATGATGATGGATTCTCCTCTGCAGCGACTCTTTAGCTGGGATTTCCCATTTGGGCGTCGCCGGGAGACGCTCCGAGCGACAACCCCCCATGATAGCCGAGGGCCGCGTGGCATCCCAGTTGGCCACGCTGATTTCCCCTCCGGGAATCTGGTTTCACAGGCCGCCCTTATGCCACTCCACCTTGGCCACAACCCGGCGCGGCTGATGCCAAGACTTCGCCTGGTACTGGAAGCTCTGGTGCCAGATCCGCCATTTGTCTCGAAAAGTCGTTATTTATGAATAGGTTCCGTCAAAGGAAGGTTTTGTAGGATGCTTCGCAAGCGGCTTTCCTACGGCCGGTGCACGCTTGACCGCTCAGGAGGCCAGGAACCGGCTGTCAGACCCTACCAAACGGCTCTCAGGAGTGGTGAAGAAGGTCCCAAAGACGCCAAGAGGCAACTGGGAAGAGGGGGCTGTGCTTGCTGTCGTCCGCGGCCGGTGACTAAAATGGCCGTCACCAGACTATGACGGAGAAATGTATGTTCCGGAACAAGATGAATCGGCGGCGATTCTTGAACACGGCGGCAGCGGCCTCGGTCGCGGTCCCGCTCATCATTCCTCGGCACGTGCTCGCCCAGGACGCAAATCCCGGAGCCAACGATCGAATCAAGATCGGAATCATCGGACTGGGGCTCCGAATCCGGCAGCTTCTGAACTGGCCAAAGGAGATGCATCTCCAGGCCGTTTGCGACTGCAACGCCCCCCAGATTCCCTCGTTCCTGAATTGGTACAAACAATCCGCTCCTGAAGTGGAAAAGGCCGCTCAATATACAGACTACTGCCAGATGCTTGAGCAGGAGAAACTCGACGGTGTTTTCGTCACCACTCCGACCCATGTTCGTTCTCGACCTGCATTGATCGCGCTTGCCGCGGGGATCGACGTTTACGCCGAAAAGCCGTTCGCATTGACCGTTCACGAGGGGCAGAGTCTGGTCAAGGCTGTCCGAAAGTACAAGCGTGTGTTCCAGGTCGGTACCCAAGCGCGTTCTCTTCCGATCAATCGTTGGGCCGTCGAGCAGATTCACAGTGGGGCCATAGGCACCATTTCCAAAGTGGAAGTCCCCAACTTCCTTTCGCCGCGTGACTACAAGACCCCGGAAACACGCAAGCCTCGTCCCGCGGGACTCGATTGGGACCTGTGGACCGACCAGGCTCCACTTTACCCGTGCGATCCCGATCTGCTGGGCAGCACCGAAGCATGGGGACTCTACCGTGATTTCGACGGAGGTGGAAGCACTTGGGGAATGTCCGGCTTCGGAACCCACGCTTTCGACCAGATTCAATGGGCCCTCAACAAAGACAAAGAACTTCCGGTGGAAATCTGCGCGAAAGAAACGAACGATCCCAAGAACCGGAGCCCCTTCTACATGAAGTACACCGATGGTGTGACGATTGTCATGCGCACGGAAGTTCAAGGGGGACCGGCTTTTGGTGGCATCTTCTTCGGCAGCAAAGGAAAGGCCGAAATCAATCGAAATCAGTTCCGCACAAACCTGGCGGAGATCGCCGCGGCCATGCCGACGGATCTGAGTCGTTCAGAGTCGGGACACGTCAAGAACTGGCTCGACTGTGTGCGGGCTCGGAAGGACCCGGTGGCGACCGTTGAAATCGCCCACCACCACACGCTCCTTTGCCATTTCGGAGTCATCGCTCGGGAAATCAAACGAAAGCTGAAGTTTGACGCTGCGTCGGAGAAGTTCGTCAATGATCAGGAAGCGAACCACCACCCCTCGATGATCCGCCCACGACGAGCAGGTTACGAATTGCCCAACATTTAGGTTGATAACGGGATCGTTGTTTCGCCGATCTCCCTTCGTCTTTTGTCTTTCGCCTCGGACTCCTTCCCCTGTCACTGCCCCATTCAACGATGTTTCCACTCTATCCACGTCTGTCGTCTCGATGGTCCACGGCGATTCTTCTGGTGGGCATTGTCTGCGGAACGCTGTGCGCTGCGGAACCCCCAGCCTCTTCTGCCAACAAGCGAGTGAAGGTCCTCTTGATCACAGGAATCGAGTATCACAATTGGCGAGAAACGGCTCCGCAAATTGCCAAACAGCTTACTTCTTGTCCTGATATCGAAGTCCGACTGGAGACCAATTTCAACGTTCTCTGTTCGAACGAGATCTTTGATTACGACGTCCTCTTCTTCAATTTCTGGAACTCCAAAGACGACAGCCCCTCGCTGGATGATGACTTGGCGTTGAGCAACATCGAGAAATTCCTCGACAGCGGAAAGGGAATCGTCGTCTACCACCTGGCAATTGGTGTTTTCGAGAGGCAAAAAGACCGTGTCGAAAGAATCATCGGTCGAGTCTATGATCGTTCCCTCCCCGGACATGATCCTTTCCGCGAATTTGAAGTCAACATCGTCAACAAGTATCATCCGATCATGAAGTCCGTTTCCAACTTCAAGACACTTGATGAACTCTATACCTGTTTTGCATTGGAAGGACGACCGATCGAGGTGCTTGCGGAAGCAAGGTCGATCAATGTCAAGAAGTCTTTTCCAATGGCCTATCTTTTCAGGTACGGTAAGGGGCATGTCTTTACGACGGTTCTTGGGCACGATCTGCGAGCGCTCAAGAGCCGGGAATTCGTAACGATACTGCGCAACGCCGTCCTATGGCTCGGACACAAGCAGGTACCCGCGGAACCGGCGAAAGTCGTCTCGCCCGCAAAACCGATCACAGAGGGGCGATACTACCCAGTGGTCCCAGAGGAGTTGGACGCCCGCATCCGTCAGATTAAGCAAGGACTCAAGCCAGGAGAGAGACTTCTCGTCTATGCGGATTGCGGACGAGAGTGGGACAAGACCGCCATCTCAGGCGAGACAATCTCCGTAGAAGGAGATGCCTATCTGTTTCCTGGTTCGCGCGACGTGTTCGAATCGGAATTTGCTTTTGGCTATGTCGTGTCGGGAAACCCGGCTCGTCTTCAAGTCGAAGGTCTTCGCCCTGGGAAGACCTACAAACTGTTTATCAGTTGGTGGGACTTCGACAATGGCGGAAGAATTCAGTCAATCCGACTGCGGTCCAAGGACGGAAGCCGATCCTTTCGGGCCGTGAAACCCACGGCATTACCTGCGTATTATAAGAGGTACGAACTCGGGAAGACGTCTTCCTTTGATGTCCCTCGGGAGCTGGTCAAGGTGGGCAGCTTCGATTGCCTCATCGAACTGGTGCGAGGCCCCAATGCGGTGATCTCAGAGGCTTGGCTCGTCGAAGTTCTCTGCCAGTCTGCGATCAAGCGCCGTGATGGTGCCGATCAGGCAACGCCCACACGACCGTGCCCGAAACAGCCCCCGTATGCGTCGGGTGGCCAATGTGAACTGGCGCAAGCCCAATCTATATCCAACAATACGAGAGGCGCGACTCGAACCAGAGTCGATTAGCTCACCAGCTGGTGGTGCCGGAATGGGAATACCATTCACTGCCCGCGCGGAGATGACAAAGGAGCAAGAACAATGCGAGCAACTGAACTGCAGTGGCATCCGATCACTAGATTGGTTCTATTCCTGACGATGATCAACCGCGCAGTGTCAATGAAGGGGCAGGGCACAGAAAGCAGCCTCCTGTGCATGGGGGTAGGCATGGCAATGTTGTGTGGCAGCGCGTTTGCGGCGAATGAAGCCAAGCCACTCGTACAGGGATATGCCGCGCAGCGCGTGGTGGAGAAGATGGATCGGGGAGTGATCGCAATTCCCGCCGCCGAAGGCAAGGTGCATGTAGGGTGGCGATTGCTGAGTGGGGACCCGAAAGACGTCGGGTTCAATGTCTATCGGCGATTGCTTGGAGAGAGTCGGGTGACCAGGCTTACGCGTGAGCCGATCAGCAAGACGACCGATTTCATTGACGAGAAAACGCCCCGTGCAAAGTGCGAGTATCTGGTGGCGGCGGTCGTGGACGGACAGGAGCGGCCGCTTTCGCCGGCGTCGTCCGTTGATCCATCGGCGGCGTTCACGTCGTACCTTTCCATCAAGCTCAACGGCAACCACATGTTCCAGAAGCTGGCCATTGCCGATCTGGATGGTGACGGGCGGTATGACTACGTCATCAAGAACCCCAACTCCAACGTTGATCCCTACTCCAAGTATTGGAGGAAATCGTCGGGGACGTACCACCTCGAGGCGTACAACGCCGACGGCAAGTTTCTCTGGCGGTATGACTTGGGTTGGGCGATCGAGCAGGGTATCTGGTACTCGCCGTTTGTGGTGTACGATCTTGACGGCGACGGCAAGGCGGAGGTGGCCTTGAAGACCGGCGAGGGCGATCCGCGCGACTCGGACGGGCGCGTGCGGTCGGGTCCGGAATATGTGTCCGTTCTCGATGGCATGTCAGGCACGGAGAAAGCGAAGATTCTCTGGCCGGATCGCGAAGGCTTCCGTGATTACAATTATTACTGCCGAAACCAGATGGCCGTCGCGTATCTGGATGGTAAGACGCCGGCACTGCTGGTTCAGCGGGGCACGTACACCTTCATCAAGCTCTATGCCTATGAGTTTCACGACGGAAAACTGCGTGAATTGTGGCACTGGGTTAGCAACGACGAAAAGCCCAACTGGAATGGTCAGGGCGCGCACTGCCTGCGGGCAGCCGACATTGACGGCGATGGACGCGACGAAGTGGCCCTTGGCTCCGGCGTCATCGACGACAACGGCACGGGGTTGTGGTGTACGGGCCTGGGCCATCCCGATCATGTCTACATCGGCGATCTCGATCCCCTGCGCCCCGGGACGGAAATCTACTATGGACTGGAAAGAGCCCAGAAGGCCGGCAACGGCATGTGCATGGTTGATGCGGCAACGGGCAGAATACTCTGGGGCATCAAGCGACCCACACGGCATGTGCATGGTCAGGGCCTCGTCGCCGACCTCGACCCCCGCTACCCCGGTTGCGAAACCTACTCGGCCGACACGGATCCAAAAAAGAAATTCGCGTGGTCGCTGCTTCACGACTGCAAGGGCAATGTCATCAGCGAGGAGAACCTCGGTGGTTTCGCGCCCCGCGCCGCCTACTGGGATGCCAGCACGCAGCGCACCATAATCAACGGGAAAGGCGCGCTGACAGAACTCGACGGCCCGAAACGGCCTCTCAACGTGCCTCTGAAGACTGAAGGCACTGTCGTCGGCGTGGCCGACATCCTCGGCGACTGGCGAGAGGAAATTATCACCACGCTTCCCGGCGAAATGCGCATCTACACGACCACCATTCCCGCCCGGGACCGCCGCTTGTGCCTGATGCAAGATCCGTTCTACCGCGCAGATATTTCGACGGCGTCGCAGGGTTACTATCAGATCCCAACGCCCAAGGTGCTGCCGGGGTTCGAGAAATAGCCGATGCGATCAGTGCTCGACGCAAAGCCAGGATGACGCTGGTGAGACCGTCCCACGGCCGAGCGCATTGTTCATCACTGGACGCTGGTCTGAAGGGCAAGATCCGCCATTTGTCACGGAACTCGTCATTCATGAATGGGTTCCATTTGAGGAACGGGCCTGTTGAAAAAGTCCCCGGGTGTACAAGCAGTAGTGCCGGTAAGCATGCGGCAATACCAGTCCTTGTGCTAGCACTCGACTTTTTCAACACGCCCGAACGATTCTCGATGCGCTGTGGTCGCCCCGCGTCGGTACGTGGCGCTTTGCGTGGGTCGATGGCACGCATCCCCCCGAAAATGACCCCCCGGAGAGGCGTCCGCAAACCGGATGGCGTGGGTCTCGCTCGATCAGTCGAACCGTCGAACCGTCGATCAGTCGAACGGCTGATCGCAGAGGATCCCCACACTTGTTATGACGCGTTTTGCCGCCGTTTACACGCGGCGATGCGGCCCGTGACGTTCGGTTGTTGGACGGCCTTTCGCGAAGTGACGGTCGAGGTGGTCGAAGCCGACGCCGCGCACGTTCGCTTCGAACACAAGGATCTTCAAGTGATCGTGCGATCCACGCCGGCGAGCCAGGTGCTCGACACGTTCGCCGTCGAGCAGGGCCACGTCGGCGTGCTGTTCGAGGACGGCAACTACGTCGAAACCCTTCCGCCGGGCAAGTACGCCTTTTGGAAGAACGTGGCCCGGGTCACGCTAGTGCCGGTGGACCTCCGCGAGACGATGCTCGATATCGGCGGCCAGGAAATCATGACCGCCGACAAGGTCACGCTGCGCCTCAACGCGGTGGCCACCTACCGCGTGGCCGACGCGCACCGAGTGCTCAGCGCGGCCGACGACGCGCGGCAGGCGCTGTACCGCGAGGCCCAGTTGGCGCTCCGCGCGGTGATCGGCGGCCGGGAACTCGACCCGTTCCTTGCCGACAAGGATTCCGTGGCCCGCGAACTCGAGGTCATCGTCCGTCAGCGGGTGGCTGCATTGGGTCTGGAGGTTGTCTCGCTGGGTATCCGCGACATGATCCTGCCGGGCGACATGAAGGATCTGATGAACCGTGTCACCGAGGCGAAGAAGGCGGCCGAAGCCAACCTGATCGCGCGCCGCGAGGAGACGGCGGCCATGCGGAGCCAGGTCAACACGGCCAAGCTGTTGGAAGGCAACCCGACGCTCATGCGGCTCCGGGAACTGGAGGTTCTGGAGAAGGTCGCCACCAACAGCAAGCTCAACGTCGTGCTGGGCGAGAAGGGCTTGGCCGAGCGGGTCGTAAACCTGCTGTGATTGTCAACCGACTGGAGGGCCGGCCGTGTGTCGGCCCTCCAGTGCATACTCACCCCCACGACAAGGACGCACCTGTAACCGTCTCGCCAGGGCAAAGCAGAGGACGACGGCCGCGACGAGTCCAAGCCAGGCGTGTTTCGGACGTGAGGCTGTCGTCATCTCCATGAACCACGGAAGACGCGCATGCGCGCTCTGCTGACGGACCTACTCTTGCCCTTTGCCGATGGAACGCGCCGAGGGCAACCAACGAAAGCCCCGTTTCGCGACACTCTGCCATGGATGATGGTTCAATCGCAATGCAGACGTCAATCAGCCTTCTCGCCCTGGGCCTTGGCCGCATCTAGCTCCTTTTCGAGCTGCGACACTTTCTTCTCGGCCTCCGACAGCTTCTTGACTTGATCTTGCAATGCGGCGTTTTCCTGCTCCAACTTCTTGACCTTCGCCTCTGAGTCGTTCGCGGCATTTTCGGCAGCGTCGGCCCGAGCCTTGGCGGAATCAAGATCCTTCTGGAGTTGCGACGCATGCGTCTTGGCTTCCTCGACCTGACTCTTCGCGGCATCGAGATCCTTTTGGAGTTTCGATGCTCGCGTCTTGGCTTCCTCGCCCTGACTTTTCGCGTCATCGAGATCCTTTTGAAGTTCCGACAGTCTCTTCTCAACCTCCGACAGTTTCTTGGCTTGGTTCTTTAGGTCGGTGTTTAGGTCGGTGTTTTCCAGCTCCAGTGCCTCGACCTTGGATTCCGCATTCTTCGCAGCCTGCTCAGCTTGCTCAATCCGATTCTTCGAGGCATCAAGGTCCTTTTGCAGTTGCGAAACCGTCTCTTGGGTTTTAACCAACGTCGCCTTGAGTTCCTTCAGTTCAGCTACCTTCGTGTCATGCTCGGACTGGCTTACGCAGCCGGAGATCACGAGCATCCACAGACCGATGGCCCCAAACAGGACCACTCGCTTCGAATTCGTCCAGATCATCGTCTTTCTCCCGTTGGACAAGCAAGAACCGTCCCCGCACTGCCGACACTGGCAACGCATTGGCGTAGGCACGGCAACCCACCGTATTGTCGACAACAGCCGCTCTGCTGTCAACAACGCGAACACACTACGCACAGCAGAACACGAGGTAGGGGGGCAATATCAGAAAGCGAGCGAGCGGAAGGCAGTTGTCTGTCGTTCGAACGAGAGCGGGACCTGCGAGTTCCTCGTCTGGTAGTAGCGCCTCGGAGTTGGGTTTTATTCCTGGTTCGTCGTGTGGGCGAACGCTGCTTTGGGCAGCGGTCTTCCCGGCGTAACGGCAAACGGCATGAAACCACACGTCGGGCAACCGGCGATGCCGAAACGGCCATGCCCGACTTCGTCGACACGCTCAGCCCGGCCGAACAGGCGTTTCTCGAGAAGCATCTGCTGGGTGGGGATCCGTCGGACGGATCGGGCGGGGACTTGTCGGAGGCCAATTTTTGGCAGATCGCCTCGCGGATCCGCCGGAAGCTTCATCGGTTCTTTCACACCGAGGAAAAAGACGCCACCCCGAAGCCGTGCGATGGCGAGAACCAGAGTGATGGGGATGGGCGCCAAGCCGAGGCCCCGGCGGAAGAGGACTCCGGGACGAGTAACCACGCCGCCGTGCGTCGTCGAACACTCGGTAGAACGGCCGCGTGCAAGGGGCGGTTCGGGCCAGTGCTTGGTCGGGCCTGGAAGTTGGAGTTGCTTGCGCCTCCACTGCTCTTCGGACAACTCGAACGTTGCCGTCCGCTGGACGACATTCTTGGGGCGGTTCTTCCTCGCTCGAAAGCTCGGCAGAGGAGTTATGTATGTCGCATGCCGCAACTGTTGACAACAAGTCTGTTTGGCGCGACAATACGATCTGTCGCTGGCATGGTTCGGCACAAGACTTCTGGGTTCTTCTGGACCCGTGAATGACGGCGGAAGGTGTGACTCGACACACACGCGCCGCCGGTGCGGGGTTGGCGGCTTCGCTGCGTGACGGTTTAGCGCGATCGGAATATACCTTCATACCTTCGTGACTCGGGATCACCCCCGGCACTTGCCCCAAGATCTTCCTTGTGAACAGAATCCACATCAGGGACTACAGTCTCGTAGGCAACGAAGCGGCGATTGCCATCGAAAAGGGTCTGGCCGAAGCGGCGTGGTACGCGGCTCCGGTGTCACGGCGGGAAATAAGCACCCTGCTTGAGCGCCGGGACGGTCCCGCCCTACGCGACACGCTGCTTTGGTTCTTGCTGATAATAGTCTCCGGCGTCTGCGGTTTCCTGCTATGGGGTACTTGGTGGGCCTTGCTTCCCTTCATGGTCTACGGCGTGCTCTATGCCTCGACTTCCGACTCGCGCTGGCACGAGTCGGGGCACGGGACCGCGTTCAAGACGGATTGGATGAACAGCGTCCTCTACGAGATAGCCTCGTTCATGGTCCTCCGCGAATCGACTCGTTGGCGTTGGAGCCACACGCGTCACCACAGCGACACGCTGATCGTGGGACGCGACCCGGAGATCGCGGTCACCCGGCCACCCGATTTGCTCGGCCTGTTCTTGAGGTTTTTTGGCATCAATACGACGTACCGATTTCACCGGAATGTCCTACGCCACAGCGTCGGGTGGATTGGCGACGACGAGAAGACTTTTGTTCCGGAATCCGAACATGGCAAAGTCGTGATCCGGGCTCGCATCTATCTCGCCGTCTACGCAAGCGTCATCGCCCTGTCGGTCTGCACGGGCAGCATCTTGCCCTTC
>DOEZ01000040.1 GCA_003532715.1 Planctomycetaceae bacterium | reverse complement strand
TCTCGTCGAGAAAAAGCGTGCCGCCATCGGCCAGCGCGAAGCGACCGGGCTTGTCCCCGCGCGCGTCGGTGAATGCCCCCGCCTTGTAGCCGAACAACTCCGATTCGAGCAACGTGTCGGGCAGGGCGGCGCAATTAAGTGCGACGAACCGCTTGTTGCTCCGCGGCGAGAGGTTATGAAGCGCCTTGGCGAACAACTCTTTGCCCGTGCCGCTGTCGCCCTCGATCAACACCGTGCTGTCGCTTTCGGCGATTTGTGGTAGTATCTCGAACACCTGCCGCATGGGGGCGCTTCGGCCGACAATCTCGGCAGGGCCGCATTGTGCCTCCAACTCCTTGCGCAGATCCTCGACAAGCCTCAAATCGCGGAATGTCTCGACACCACCGATAGTCTTGCCATCGGCATCCTTGAAAACGGCCGTCGATATACTGATCGGAACGCGGTTGCCTCGCGCGTCGAGAATGTAGACGGCCTTGTTAACCAGCGGCCGTCCGGTCGCCAAGGTCTGCCGCAGCGCGCAGGCCGTCTCGCAGATGCTTGCCCGAAACACCTCGCAACAACGCCGTCCAATCGCCTGCTCGCCAGCGACGCCCGTGATTCGCTCGGCCGCCCGATTGAACGAGGTGATCCGCCACTGCTCATCGACGGTGAACACGCCGTCGTTGATCGAGTCGAGAATGACGGCATTTCGATCTAAGTGGGTATGCACTGGCTCGCCAGGGGGGGTCGTTGGCAATACGCGATGGGATAGGGAACTGAAACGCGGCTGGCAGTCTACCACAATGGCGTCTCCAATTCCATGAATCGGCCTCTTTCGACGAAGATCCACCTTGTTATGCCCCCTACAGGTGGGAGTTTCGCGACCGGGATTGTACGATTTGACACGGTTGTGCCGATATATTCTGAGACGTGGTCACCTACCGCAGTGGCAGTGGTACAGCAGAGAGAACCAGATTCATGCAATCCTGGCTGGCTCACCTTGCGGCCCGACTATTCTTGGCCGGCTGTTTCTGCGTGGGCTGCGTGGGAACCGTCCACGACGCGTGCGCCGATGATCCTCCGGTGTTCGATCCCTTTTCCTGGGCGTCGTTTTCCGCGGAACAGCAGGCGTCCGGAGATACTACAACCAAAGACGCCGAGGCCGATGCGTCCAAGCCGGCGCCACCAAAAAGCGACGACCTCGGTTTCCTGAACCTTGAACTCGACCAACTGTCGCAGGTCCAAGTTCGTCCCGCCCCCAATACCGGCGCGCCGTCGTCGCAAATCAGCGCCGCCGATATCGAACTGAACGACGCCTCCACCACCGGGGGGCTTCTAAGCCAGGCACCCAGCGTCAACACTCGACGACTTTCGGCCATCAACCTCGACCCGCGCGTCCGAGGCTACCACTCCGGACAATTGGTCGCGACCGCCAACGGGATGAACGAAATCAAGACGCGTCTCGACATCGACTCGGTCCTCAGTCAGATCGATCCGGGCATCATCGATAATATCACGATCATCGACGGCCCCTACACGTCGTTGTACGGTCCGGGGTTCGCCTTTCTGAACGTCGACTTGCTTCCGGTTCCCCGATTCGACAACGGGCCCGAGGCGCACAGCGACACGACGTTCATGTATGGCACGAACGCCCAATCGCTCTATGTCCGCGAAAACCTGCTCGGCGGCGGCAAGGATTGGGGGGTCCGATTCAGTTATGGGCTGCGTACCGGCAACGACTACCGCACCGGCGGATCCGACTCATTTCTCATTCCATCGAGCTATCAGAAATGGGACGGCCTGTTCGCCGTCAGCGCCGACCTGACCGCCATTTCACGCATCGAGTTCGACTATATCCGGTGCGAGATGAACGACGTCGAACTGCCGGGCGTCGTCTATGACCTGAACAACTCGACGAACAACCAGTTCAACCTGACCTATGTCGTGCAGCGGGACCGGAAGGGGCCGAAGGATCTCATCGTCCAGTCTTGGTACCAGAGGACCGCCTACGACGGCGACGCCCTTCGGGCTTCGAAGCAGGAATCGCTCTACTACCAGTTCTTCACGCTGCCGAGCATCGACGGCGGAGACGCGGTCAACACGGCCGGCCACGGTTTCTCGGAGTCGATGGGCACGCGGCTGATGCGAACGTTCGGCGAAAAGGACTCGCCGCAGTGGACCATCGGCGCCGACTGGCGGCGATACAACCAGTATTACCGCGAGGTGAATCTCAATGTCGATGGCGAAATCGTCCTTGGCGGCGGCAATGTCTACGGCATCCCCCGCTCGCGACTCGATGATTTCGGTCTCTTGACGGACCTGCACTTGCCGTGGTCCGACACGGTCTCGTATAACATCGGCGGACGGCTCGATTACTGCACGACGTGGCTCAACCGCGAGGACGCCGTCATCTGGCAGGTCGCCGACCCCGACGAATGGTACTATTCGCCCGGCATGGACGAGCCGAATGCCCTTCTCGGAATGGCGTACCTGACAAGCAAGAGGAAACTGAACGACGAAACCACGTTGAACGCGGGCATTTCGTTCGCCATGCGCATGCCCGACCTGTCGGAACTCTACAGCGACGACCCTTCGGTTCCGTTCGTTCGGTTCGGGAACAGTTACGTCAGCGGGTTCTCCGACTTGCGGCCCGAGAAGAATCTGCAGTTGGACCTGGGAATCACGACGGTCAAGAATAATATCTCCTACGGCGTGCGCGGGTTCTACGCGACGATCTGGGACTACATCATGCCGGTGCCCGGCTTCATCGACTTTTCGCCGCCCGGGTTCATTACCGCCCCGCGAGTCCTCGACCGCGATTTTGGCTACTTCATCGAGGAGTGGCGCGAGGATTTAGTGACGGGTAACGTGAACGCCGACACGAACCAGGCGGGATACCAATACGAAAACATGAAGCTGGCGACGCTGGCCGGCGGCGACTTGTTCGCCGAGGTGCGATGCCGCGAGTGGATGTCGATCTACGGAAGCATGTCTTATGTTCGCGGTACCAACTGGTATCCGGTGGTCTATGATGCGGCCGACACGTGGATCGCTTCCGACGGCACGCTCGTTCCGACGGGCCATCGCGAGGGCCTGCCGAACATCTACCCGCTCAACGGTACCGTGGCGTTTCGATTTCACGACCGGATGAGGGAACGCTGGTTGGTCGAGTTCAACTCGCGGATGGTGGCTCACCAGACCAACGTGGCGCGAAGCCTGGCCGAGGTTCCCACCTCCGCGTTTGCCGTCTTCGCCCTTCGGGGCTACTATCAGCCGCGCAAGAATCTTCGCCTGACCATGGCGATCGAGAACCTGCTGAACACCTACTACGTTGAGCCCGGCTCATTGGCCATCATCGGCCCCGTGGGACTCCCGATCTACATGCCCGAACCAGGAATCAGCCTGCTGATGGGCGTCGACGCGAGATTCTAGCACTAGGACGGCAACGGGCACGTCGGCGCGGCCCGACGGAACCTACGACTATTTCCAGTCGTCTGCCCACGTGCGAGACGGAGGCGCAATCTGTGTCATTGTGTTGCGTGCAAAGCCGCCTCGGCGGCCTGCTGCTCGTGGCCATGCACCAGGTGCGGCATCCAAAGGGCCTTGTCGACCAATTCGAGCAGCACCTCGGGATCGAACGGCTTTCGCAGATAGTATGCGCCGCCGACGGCGTGACTTCGCCGGATGATGTCCGGAATCTGCGCCCCCGAAAGAAACATGACGGGCACTTCGCGCAGGTGACTCTGTTTCTTGAGTTCCTCGCACATTTGAAGTCCGCTGTAACCGTTGAGGTTGATGTCCGACAGGATCAGGTCGGGCGTATTCGCTTCGGCGAACCGTATTGCGTCGTCGGCGTTGTTGCAGCACTGACAGACGTAGCCCGCGCCGGCCAGAACCGTTGCGACTTCGCCCAGAACTTCCGCTTCATCGTCAACGACAAGGACCAGGGGCTGCTTGTTGGTGTTGGTGTAGGCCACGGGCGACATCTCCTCAATTAGCTCGGGAAGTGACGAAACTGACTGTGCTTCCAGCGCCCCACTTCGCAGTTGCTTTCTACTTCGGCCGCAAAGTCGCCGACAATTAGAACTCCTTTCCCTGCTCGCCTAATCGGAATAACCGGAGCGACCGCCGTCCACGCCGCCTTCTGGCCGGATTCCGAGCAAATAGAGCAGCGCGAGGAAGTCATACGCCGCGTGCGCCGTGATTGGCACGAGTAGGTTGCCCGACACGATCCACGACCAGCCCAGATATAACCCGATCAGGCCGGTTAGCAGCACGTAGGTGCCCGACAGGGGGTGGACCAGGCCGAAGACCAGACTGGCCAGGACCAGTGCGATCCACGTGCCCGCCGGCGTGCCGATCGCCTCGGCGAGTCCGCCCTGGAGCAACCCACGAAACAGCATTTCCTCGCCGATGCCCGCCACGAGTGAGATGGCGGCAATCTCGAGCACTCCGCAGTGGCTAAACAGCGGGAGCAGCCGTTCATCGACCAGCGACGTGAGCCGCGCGAAAGGTCCCCAGGGACATTTCAGACACAACCAGAATAATCCCAGCGGCGGGATCGTTGCCAACAGGCCCCAGGCCAGGTCGCCCCAACCGAAGGAGAACGTCTGGGCCGGCGGATGGCCGAAAAACCAGCCGAGCAGAATCGCCAGCACGACCAAGAACGCCTCGAAAAGCACGCCTATCAGGGCAACGTATTCCAGCGAGAGGGGGTCGTCTTCCATGGGTGCGGACTTCTCGGCCAAGGGGACTCGCACGAGTGCGTCTAGGACGCCATTATGCCCCGAACAGCTCAGTCGGGCAACGGGAAGACCCGGCCGTCGTCGATGCTACCCAAGTGGGCGTAGAGCAGCAGGTCGATTTCGTTCACGAGAAAACGGGCCGAACCGTCGGCCATGCCGAAATGGGCTCCGTTCGGATGCTCGCTGCCGGCCGACTCGAAGAATCGGTTGTTTAACCCACCCGGGTTGCCCGCGTCGCCGTCATGATACGGTTCGGCCGTGTCGAACAGCGTGGCGGCGCCGCCGACCGCCCAGCCGTCGTCGCTCCACTGGTTCGAGCGGTCGTAACCCGCGGCGTCGTCCGCCGGTGAGAGTCGCTGAACCTCGCCAATCAGGATCGTATGGGCCGATCCGTCGCGGATGTCCCGAAAACTCGTTCTACTGTTCGGCGAGAGGATGCCAATGCACTCGCCGTCCGAGCCGTAGAGCGTATTGCTCACGGTGAATCGATGGCCGCACCCCTGGCCGGCGGAGCACTGGTTGACAAATCCGTTGGTGCGTCCCAGGCAGCCGCCGTAGTCGTTTCCGCCGGCATCGAGCCCGAGGAAGATGTTCTCGCGGTCCTCGGCGCGGATGCCGCTTCGACGGCTGGGGCAATAGAAAATCGGAACATCGGTCCCCGCCAGGTGCCGATTGCCCGCAACGTTTGTTGAGAAGTCCCATCGCCTCCAGAGCGACTCCTGCTCGATGTTGCAGAGAATGGCCAGCATCCAACTGGTGCCTTGCGATCCCGTTTCGGCCTCGCGCCACGCATTGTGTTGTCCCGCGCCCGGATAAGTCGGCTCAACGACGCATCCAGCGGGAAAGACGCCTCGCGACTCGGCGTGGTGATGGAGGCCGAGAACCAGTTGTTTGACGTGGCTCGCGCAGGTCGCGCGTCGTGCCGCCTCGCGAGCCGCCTGCACGGCCGGCAAAATGAGCATGATGAGCACGCCAATGACGGCGATGACGACCAGAAGCTCAACGAGTGTAAAACCGTGCCCTCGGTCTTGGCGAATCATCAATTCTGCCCTCTTTTGTGCAAGTACCCTGCCTCGATGCCCAAGCACGCTCGGCATCGCCGTGCCATGATGCGAACAGGGCCATCGTACCGCACGCCGTGGGGTTCATCAAGCGTCGGCCACCGTCTCGGAAAGACTGAAAAACTCCCAGTCTTATCGAGCGGGTCACCACTCGACCATCGAGGAACCACCCCAATGGGGCATTGTGCCGTAGGGCGTCCTGACGGCGACGCTTCCTTGACATGAAAGAATTCGACGTTAGTCTAGAAGTATCCCGGATTTAGTCTATTTCCCGGAATGGCGGCGCTCGGACCGGAACATTGGAGCGAAGGCGGAAGAGGCCATCCCCCCTGTCTCGCATGGCGTTGCCGACGATTTTTCCCTAGTTCGCACGTCTCCTCTCACCTTTCTTGGGAGCCAACCATGGCCGCAAAGCGTCCTGGTGACTGGACGGATATACTCATTAGTCAGGGCGTTATCAGCCCCGACCAGTTGGCCGAAGCCAAACAAATGGCCGACGGTTCGGGCATGAAAATGCCCGACGCCCTGGCGCGGCTCGGCTATGCCACGGGCGAGGAAATCATGCGTGCGATGGCCAAGCAGCATGGGTTGGACTACGTCAACCTGTCCGAGGTGGTCATTCCCCCATCCGTCGTCGAGTTGGTCCCCGAGTCGGTGGCCCGCGAAAACGCGATTCTGCCGCTTGCTGAGAGCAGTGGGGAGTTGCAGGTCATTGTCAGTGATCCCAACGACTTCGAGCTTCTCGAGAAGCTGCGGTTTCTGTTGAACAAGCGGATCGAAATCGCCCTGGCTCCGCGCGAAGACATCCTGGCGGCCGTCAACCGATATTACGGCCAGACGGTGGGCGAAAGTGCCGACTCGATGCTCCAGGAATTCACCGACACAGCCATCGATTTCACGGAGACCGAGGACGAGGTGGCCGGCGGCGAAGAAGAAATCGACGAAAGCAGCGCCCCGATTGTCCGACTGGTTCACCTGATTATCACCGAGGCAGTGCAGTTACGAGCCTCCGACATTCACATCGAGCCGTTCGAAGACCGGGTTCGCGTGCGGTATCGGATCGACGGCCGATTGGTCGAGCGGGACAGTCCCCCCCGCCGGCTGCTCGGTGCCATCCTTTCGCGTATCAAGATTCTCTCGCGACTCGACATTGCCGAACGGCGTCGAACGCAGGACGGCCGTATCAAGGTGACGCTCGGCGAGAAGGAACTCGATCTTCGGGTGAGCGTGATCCCCACCAATCATGGCCAATCGGTCGTGATGTGGATTCTGGATAAGGACAGCATTAAAGTCGGCATTCGCCAACTTGGGTTTTCCGAGGAAGATTATCGGAGATTCGAGGGCCTGATCCGCCGTCCCAACGGAATCATCCTGGTGACGGGTCCAACTGGATCCGGCAAGACGACCTCGCTCTATGCGGCCCTGAACGCCCTGAACACGCCCGATCGTAAGATCATCACCGCCGAGGACCCCGTCGAATACTACCTTCAGGGCATCAATCAGGTAGAGGTCCGCCATAGCATCGGCTTGGATTTCGCCCGGGTGATTCGCGCGATGTTGCGTCAGGCCCCAAACATTGTGCTGGTGGGCGAGATGCGCGATCTCGAGACGGCGCAGATGGGAATTCAAGCTTCTTTGACTGGACACTTAGTTTTCAGTACACTACATACGAACGATGCGCCCAGTGCCATTACACGTCTGATCGACATGGGCGTGGCGGCTTATCTGGTCTCCAGCAGCATCGTGGCGATCATGGCACAGCGTCTTGTCCGCGTGGTTTGCCAGAAATGCAAGCAGACCTATACCCCTTCGGAGTCAGCCTTGCGGGCCGCCGGGATTTCGCCGGAAATGGCTGCCAATGCGACGTTCTGCAAGGGGCGCGGTTGTGGGAGTTGCAGCGGTGGGGGGTATCGTGGCCGCCTTGCCATTTTCGAATTGATGATCATGTCAAACAAAATTCGCGAACTGGCGTTCAATTGCGCCCCAACGGCTGAAATCCGCCGACAGGCGGTGGCCGAGGGAATGAAGACTCTCTACGACGACGGCATCCGGAAGGCATGCATGGGAGTCACCACCATCGAGGAGGTCATGCGCGTCGCCAAAATCACGGACGAGTAGAAGCAGAAATCAATGATCGTCGAACAGATAACCTTTTGGCTTGACGGAATCTAAGGTGGCGATCGAGGCGTTTCGCCGCTTTTTGTTTGAGGTCTGACCGGCCGACGCGAATAATNNGGGGAGAGACGGAATCGCTCCGACGGTTCCTCTAACCCGCTCGGCCGGGGGAGACAAGCGGATGCTCGCGTTGAGCATCCGCGTGAACTGGTTTTGGAACAGGATTAGGGCGGACCCGCACGGCTTGGCGCGTCACGGTGCTGTGTCTCCGCGTGAAGTGGATTCTCATGGGTACGATACTTATCGACAAGTTGCTCCAGACGGTCATCAGCCGCAAGGCGAGCGACTTGCACATCACCGTGGGTTCGCCGCCGGTCGTGCGCGTCGATGGCCAGTTGATGCGGCTCGAAACCAAGGAGCTGGATGCCGAGGACACCGTGGGCTTGATGAAGAGCATCACGCCCGAACGGTGCCAACAGGAATTGCAGGAAGTGGGGGGCACCGACTTCGGTTTCGCGTTCGGCGACGCCGCCCGATTCCGCGTCTCGGTGTTCAAGCAGCGCGGCTACGTGGGTCTCGTGCTGCGGCAATTGCCGGCCAAATTGATGGATTTCAAGCAGATGGGGACGCCGCCGGCGTTGGAGCGGCTCATCATGCGGCCTCGCGGCTTGATTCTCGTGACGGGGCCGACCGGCTCCGGCAAGACGACGACGCTTGCCGCGGCGGTCGATTACGTCAACCACAAGACCGACCGGCACATCATCACGATCGAAGACCCGATCGAATTCTATCACAAACACGACAAGAGTCTGATCAACCAGCGCGAATTGAACGTCGACGTGCCGAGCTTCGCCGAGGCCATTCGCCGCGCGTTGCGGCAAGACCCCGACGTCATCCTCGTCGGCGAAATGCGCGACTTGGAGACGATCGAAGCGGCGATCACGGCGGCCGAAACGGGCCACATCGTCTTCGGCACCTTGCACACCACCGGCGCCCAGGGCACCGTCAACCGAATCATCGACGTTTTTCCGACGAATCAGCAAGAACAGATCCGCACGCAGTTGTCCGTCGCCATGATCGGCGTGGTCTCGCAGGTGCTGTTGCCGAAGATCGGCGGCGGGCGCGTCGCCGCCTACGAGATGCTCGTCATCACGCCCGCCATTCAGAACCTCATTCGCGAGAACAAGACGTTCCGCATCACGTCGGCCATCCAGACGGGGGCCAAGGCCGGCATGCAACTGCTCGACGACCACATGTTTCGGCTGTGGAAGGACGGTCTCGTCTTGAAGGAGGAGATTTTGGCCAAGGCCAACTCGCCCGATGCGCTGGCAACAAAAATCGCGCGAGCCGAACGAGGCATTTTCGAGGACGAGGGCGAGGCGGGGGAACGACTACGCGGATCGAACGACGACGAATAAAGTGTGAACCAGGTTTCGTGAGACAAAGGCAACGGTAAGAAGATGGCTATTCGGCGCATCGGTCAAATCCTGGTCGACCTCGGATTCATCGACGAGGATCAATTGCAGGCTCTGTTGGACGAGCAGCGGCAGCGGCCCGGCGAATTGCTCGGCCAGATCGCCATCGACATGCACTTGATCACCGACGATCAGTTGGCCCAGGCGCTCGCCGAGCAGATGAACCTGCAAGTGGTGAACCTGGCCGACGTGACGGTTCCGCCCGAGGTGCTCAATCAGGTCACCGAGCCGATGGCGCAGCTCTATCGGATCGTGCCGATCAGCTTCAAGGAGGGCGTGCTGACGATTGCGATGTGCGATCCGCAGAAGTTGTCGGTTCTCGACGAGTTGCGGAGTTTCCTGGGGTACGAGATCCGTTCGGTCGTCGCGACCGAAAAGGACATTCTCAAGGCGATCGAACGTTATTACGCGGCCGCCAACGAGAGCGTCGAGTCGTTGATCGAGGACATGGAGAGCGACGAGGCGTTGACCAAGGCGGCCTTGGCGCTCGAAAAAGAAGGCCCGCTCGACCTGGCCAGCGCCGAGGCGATGGCCGACAGCGCCCCGGTCCGAAAACTGCTCAACATGGTCTTCCTCCTGGCCATTCGCGATCAGGCGAGCGACTTGCACTTCGAGCCGTTCGAGACCGAGTTCAAGATCCGCATCCGCGCCGACGGCGTCCTCTACGAGATGGTGCCGCCGCCGCGCCACCTCGCCGTCGCCATCACCACTCGCATCAAGGTCATGGCCGACCTCGACATCGCCGAGCGGCGCCTGCCCCAGGACGGCCGAATTCAACTGAGCGTCGGCGGGCACCCGGTCGACATGCGCGTCAGCGTGCTGCCCACCATGTTCGGCGAAAGCGTCGTCTTGCGAATCCTCGACCGCTCCGTCGTCATGCTCGATCTCGACGTCGTCGGCCTCGACCCCACGACCCTGGCCGAGTTCCGAAAAATCATCCGCCGACCCAACGGCATCGTGCTGGTTACCGGTCCGACGGGCTGTGGCAAGACGACCACGCTCTACGGCGCGCTCAACGAACTCAATGACATCGCCGACAAGGTCATCACGACCGAGGACCCCGTCGAATACGACCTCGACGGCATCGTTCAGATTCCGATCGACGAGGCGATCGGCAACACGTTCGCCCAGTGTCTGCGCAGCATTCTCCGCCAGGATCCCGACCGCATCCTGGTCGGCGAGATTCGCGACCTCGAAACGGCCGAAATCGCGGTCCAAGCCGCGTTGACCGGCCACATGGTGTTCAGCACCCTGCACACGAACGACGCGCCGAGCACGGTGACGCGGTTGCGCGACATGGGGGTGCCGCCGTTCTTGCTCACCGCCACGCTGGAAGCCGTGTTGGGACAACGGCTCGTCCGAAAGATTTGCGCGTCGTGCCGCGAGGAGTACATGCCGCCGATGGAAAAACTGGCCGACCTGGCCCTCCGGCCCGACGACGTCGTCGACAAGAAGATCTTTCGCGGCCGCGGCTGCGAGATCTGCAACAACACGGGCTTCAAGGGCCGCACCGCCCTGTTTGAACTCCTGGAAGTGAACGACGCCATCCGCGACATCATCAACGACGGCGGCTCGAACCAGAAACTCCGCACCGCCGCCCTGCAAAGCGGAATGGTGCCCCTGCGCGAGGCCGGATTGGAGAAGCTCTTCGCCGGCATCACGTCCATCGACGAAGTAATTCGGGAAACGATTCTCGAGGAATAGAGGAGTTACCGTCATGCCTACTTTTCAATACGAGGCAATGAACAAGGAAGGGCAGGAGATCAAGGACGTCATCGACGCCCCAACGGAGGAAGAGGCGCAAGCGACCATACGGCAGCTCGGCTACTTCGTCACGAAGATTTCGATGAAGAAGAGCCGAAAGGCCGACGCCGCGAAAAAGGCCGCCAAGAAGAAGGGAAAATCCTTCGCCCTCGGCGGCGTCAAGCTCAAGACGCTTACCACGTTCACGCGTCAGCTCTCGATTCTGCAAGACGCCGGTCTGCCGATTCTCCGAAGTCTCCGCATTCTCGAACAACAATGCAAAGCCGGCGCGCTGAAAAACAGCCTGATCGACGTTTGCGACGAAATCGAGGGCGGCTCGACGCTCTCCGAGGCCATGGCCAAGTCGCCCAAAGCCTTCAACCGGCTCTACGTCAACATGGTCAAGGCGGGCGAGGCCGGCGGTGCCTTGGAAATCATTCTCCGGCGACTCGCCGAGTTCCAAGAGCGGGCCGAGGCCCTGCGCCGCAAGGTCAAGGGCGCGTTGGTCTATCCCATCTGCGTCGTCGGCTTCGCCGTCGGCATCCTCGTGTTCATCATGCTCAAGATCGTGCCCGCGTTCGAGAAAATCTTCGCCGATTTCGGCACCGAACTGCCCCCAATGACGAAGGCGCTGATCACGGTCTCCAATCTCGTTTACAGTTTCTGGTTCCTGCTGCCCGGCGTGCCCATCGCCGTCTGGTTGATGGTCAAACTGATACGCAAATTCCCCGCCGGGCGGGCCGGCTGGGATCTGTTCGTGCTCAAGCTGCCGATCTTCGGGCAACTGGTCGAAAAGAACATCGTCGCGCGAACCACGCGAACCCTCGGCACGCTCGTTTCCAGCGGCGTGCCCATCCTCGAGGCGCTCCACATCACCAAGGAGACCTCGGGCAACGCTATCTTCGAGAACCTCTATCAGAAAGTCTACGAGTCGATCCGCGAGGGTGAGTCGATCGCCCAGCCGATGAAGGACAACCGACGCCCGCCGTTCAACATCATTACGCTGTTTTTGTGGATGTTCTTCGTCGGCGCCCTGATCGGCGTTCTGATCTACCTCACCCGCGTGAACCAGAACATCCTCGACGACATG
>DOEZ01000385.1:5254-8820 GCA_003532715.1 Planctomycetaceae bacterium | reverse complement strand
GCGCCCCGCACCGGCGGCACAGGACCTCGACGCGCGGATAGCCCAGTTTGTCGTCGTCGGCCATGGTGAGGTGGCTCGTGTCGATCGGCCGGTAGAAACTCGGCCAGCCGCTACCCGAATCGTACTTCGTTTCGGACGAGAAGAGAGCCCGGCCGCAGCAAACGCATCGGTAGATGCCCGACCGCTTGCAGTCGTGGTACGCGCCCGAAAAGGGCGGCTCGGTCCCNNAGAGCGACGGCGTATTGGGCCGCCGTCAGACGTTTCTTCCACTCCTCCTCGGTTCGCGGTAGCGGAAAGTTCGGATCGGGCATGGCTTGGTCTCCTAGCGAAAGTCAGTGCCAAACGCAAGTCGGGCCGCCGCGACGAACGCACGGACCAGCCGCTGGTCCTTTCGGCCGGGGCTCGACTCGACTCCTCCGGCGACGTCGACCGCCGCTGGCCGCGCGGTTTCGATGGCCTCGGCAACGTTCTCCGGCGTCAGACCGCCAGCCAGGATCAGGGGAGTAATCCCCTCTCGCGAAAAATCCTTGAGCAGTTTCCAGTCGAACGTCATTCCCGTGCCGCCATAGCTACCGGGCCGATAGCCGTCGATCAGGATCATCCGCAGGGGACAAGCCAACTCGGCACAGCGATGCAAATAGCGACCGATCGGCATTGTTCCCTCGGGCCCGAGCCGAAACGCGCGGATCATCGGCGTCGCCACCGTTCGGGCCAGTTCCAGAAGAAACTCGGGCGGCTCGTCGCCGTGAAGCTGGATGGCGTCGAGCCCGACGGCCTCGACGGTCGTTCGTATGTCGGCGGCCGGCGAGTTGACAAACACACCCACTCGAATCAGGTGGGACGGCAAAGCAGCGTCCATCTCGCGGGCCTGCTCGACGGTCACGTGGCGTTTGCTGCCCGGGTAGAAGTTGAACCCGACCGCGTCGGCTCCCGCCGCCGCGATCAGCCGGGCATCGTCGATGGTCGTCGCGCCGCAAATCTTGATACGAAACATGGGCATTCTATGATCTTCGTCCGGACTACGGCGGCCGTCCTCGGCGGCCGACGTTCCATACATCATAATCGAATGAGACATTCTTGCCAAACCGTCCGTGAAAAGCGGCAAGACACGCGGACCTTTCCGGCCGTGCGGCCCAGTTTTGGCAAAATAGGACGATTGTGATTCCTCCGATCTAAGCCGGCGTCGCCTCCAGGTCGATCTCTCCTATAGGGGGCCGTCGCCGTCGAGTATCTACCGTTTCCCCCGATCGTTTCCAAGCTCGCGCGAGTAGTCCCGACCCACGAGAATGTCATGCAAATCACACGACGAGTCATCGTTACAAGCCGCCGCCGTTGGGTCGGCCGCGCCGCGGACGTTTTGCGCGGCGCGATGATGCTGGCGTTGCCGGTGATCGTTGTTGTGTCGGCCGCCGCCGCAGTGCCGCCGCCGCGACAACCCGTCGAATCGGCTCGCCAGACCCAGCGAAGCGAGGCCGAGCACGACTACGAACAGGCCAAACAGGCCCGGGTTGACTCGCACCGAAAACTCGCCGAAGCGCAAGAACGATTCGACGCATTTCTCCAGCGAAGCTACGAGGCTCAACCGACTCCGTCCACGCTGAATGAAACGGCGGAAGTCGATCCGGCCGCGTCCGGTTCCACGCCGGGCCAGTCGGCAACCCAACCCGCCCAGACCGCGATCAACCCCGAATGGCTGGCGATGCGTCGTCGGCTCGACTACGCGCGGCAACATCGCGAGCAACTCCTGGTCGAGCGGACGCCCTTGCACCCGATGGTTCGCGCGGCCGACGAGGAAATCGCCGACCTGGAAAGGCGGCTGGCCGAGATTCCGCACGAACTGGTGTCCGAGCAGGGCGATCTGGACCAGGAACTTCTGGAAATGACCGATCCGCTGCCCGAGCCGCCCGGACTCAAGGGGCCGCCTCGCGACGACGTCGATCTGCTCGACCAGCCGTTGGGTCGATTCACTCCGCCGGGCGCGCGTCGGCCGCGCAAGACGACCGACGACACGACGCAGCCCGATCGCGGGCCCGAGTCGTCGCCATCGTCGGTCGCCGCTCGACAAGCCCCGCCGTCGTCGGCCGCTCGGCAAGCCCCGCCGTTCATGTCGGAAGAACGACTCCGGGAATTCCTCGAATTTCGTCGCGAGTTGGCCTCGCTCGAGGAATCGTACCGCCAAGGGGTCGAAGCCGAACGCACGGCATGGCAGCGGCTGGCCGCCTTGCCCCCGGTCGAATCGATCGGCGCAAAGACGTCGGTCGACGTCGGAACGCCCGTTCATGACGCGATGGTCGCCGCCGACGCGGCAAAGAATGGCTCGCCAACGCGACGGACGATCGGTTCGCTATTGGTCGCCCTGATCGGCGCGGCGGGCGTCGGCATGGCGGTCTCGGGCGTGTCGAGCGGTGCGACGTTCACCAACGTGGCCCGCGCCCGCGCTGCGTTGCCGGTCCCCGTTCTGGCGACGTTGCCGGCGGCCGATCCGGCCGACCTCCGAAGTAGCCGTCGCCGCCGCATCGACGCCACGGTCAAGGTCGTCGGCGGGGCGGTTCTCGTGATCGCCTGCGCGGGCGTGCTGCTGTCGGCAATAAGCTGACGCGAGTAGGTCCCGCTCGCCGAGCGGGACCCGGCCATGGCGATTACAGTCGCGATCGCGGACGGACGAACTCCAACAGAAAGCGATTTCGGTGGCGAAGCGTCGTGGTGATTGTAGGTCCGTTCCGGCGGAACGGACCTACTCGACGGACCTACTTCTTCCGTGAAAGCTGCAACACGACGCTTTCGGCGTCGGTGCCGGGCGTGTTGTAGGCGGCCAGTTTGCGGAGATCCAGCTCGTGCATGAGGCCGAGGTGCCGCGCCTCGCCCCGCTCTTCGACCCACGACGGTCCCTTGACCATGACGATTCGCCCGATGTGTTTCCAGTGCGGCTCGAACCACGTGACCAGCTTGTTCATCCGCGCGACGGCTCGGATGACGATCGTATCGAACTTGCGCCGCGCCAGCCTCGCTTCGGCTCGCCCGTGGTAGACGTCCACCCGCAGGCGAAGCCGTTCGACCAGGTCGTCCAGCACGCGGGCCTTCTTGCCGACCGACTCGCTTAGCGTGACCTTCAGGTCGGGCCGAACGATTGCTAGGACGATGCCCGGCACGCCGCCGCCGCTACCCACGTCGAGGATCGCCTCGCCCTGTTCGAGTTGCGCGGCGATGGCCAGACTATCGACCACGTCGCGCGCGACGAACTTGCTATAGTCGGTGTGCCGCGTCAAGTTGATTTTCTCGTTCCACTCCCAAAGCAACCGGCAGTAGTCGTCGAGCCTGGCCACCTGCCGCGTGGGCAGTTCGATGGCCTGTTCGGCCAAGGCGGCGGCCAGCGTTTCGGCGGGTTGATCGGCGGGGCGTGTTTCCGGTTCCATTCGCGTGCTTCGTCACCTTCGTTTCAGACGGTTTTTTCTGATTGCACCGGCTTCCCGGCGCGGATAAAATGGCCGATGCTCCCCCTGTGGTTCCCCCTCCCCACCAATCCCGCCTCCAAACGCAAGGAGCCGACCATGTCCCACCATTTGAGT
>DOEZ01000385.1:0-5240 GCA_003532715.1 Planctomycetaceae bacterium | reverse complement strand
CGGCTCGAGCCGCCGGCGCCAACGACCGGCTCGACCTGGGCATCATCGGCGTTGGCGGCCGTGGCCGCGAAAATCTGCTGGCCATGGCCGGCGAGAACATCGTCACCTTGTGCGACGTCGATCGCCACCGACTCGCCGCCGCGGCCAAGGAGTTCCCCAAGGCCAAGACCCATACCGACCTCCGCTCACTTCTGGACGAGCACGACAGACTCGACGGAGTCGTAATCAGCACGCCCGACCACACGCACGCGGTAGCGACGGTTTGCGCGCTCCAGCGCGGAATGCACGTCTATTGCGAAAAGCCGCTGACCCACTGGATCGGCGAGGCGCGAACCGTCGCCGAAGCAGCGGCCAAGGCGAAGCGAGTCACCCAAATGGGCACGGGCGCCCAGAGCAACGAAGGAGAGATTCGCACGGTCGAGATCATCCGCTCGGGCGTGATCGGCAAGATCGAGGCGGTGCATGTCTGGACGAATCGGCCTGTCTGGCCCCAAGGTCAATCCCGCCCCGACGCGTCACAACCCGCGCCCGATCATCTCGACTGGGATTGTTGGCTGGGTCCCGCGCCCGAGCGGCCGTTTGTCGCCAAGTACGACCAAGGTCCTTTCGCGGGCCGAAACGTCTATCATCCGTTCGTATGGCGAGGCTGGTGGGACTTTGGCACCGGCGCGCTGGGCGACATCGCGCCCCATGCCATGAATGTCGTCTTCTGGGCGTTGAATCTGGGCGCGCCGACTCGTGTCGAGGCGACCAGTTCGGACATGATGTCCGAGGCATTTCCCCGATCGAGCACGATTCACTTCGATTTTCCGGCCGGCGAATTCCATAAGCCGCTCCGACTGACGTGGTACGACGGCGGCAGGCGTCCGCCCGCCGGTCTGGTCGAGGGCCGCCGCGTCGGCGGGGCGGGCATCCTATTTGTCGGCGAAAAAGGCAAGTTCCTCAACGACGGGTTGTTTCCCCGAGAACGATTTGCCGACTATCAGCCGCCCGAACCCACCCTGCCGCGCCGAATTGAGATCCACGCCGACTGGATCCGAGCCGTCAAGGAAAACGACGCGACGGGCTGCCCGTTCGACTATGCGGGGCCGATGACCGAAGCCTATCTGCTGGGCAACGTCGCCTTGCGAGCCGGCGAGCCGATCGAATGGGATGCCGCGAACCTGCGCGTCACGAACGTGGCCGAAGCCCAGCAATACATCGCCCCGCCACCCCGCAAAGGTTGGGAACTCCGGGCGTAGGGCGGGCAAACCCGGATTCGTGGCTCGCATACCAACCCGAAGCGCGAGCGAGAGGCGTGCAACGAATCATGGTCACCTCCAACTTCGGCGGACACGACGCACGCCGCGCCGCAATCACGGGCCTGTGTGTAGTCGGGGCTACTCGACCCATTCGACGTAGAGCGGAATGCCCGGCGACAGTCTCAACTCGACCCTGCCGGCTCGCGACGGCAAAACGCTGGTGGCAAACGCCTCGGCCGGCCTCTTGATCGCCGCCCCTCGGTGAATTCCCACGCGGGGAACTGCCTCGGTGACGCGCACCCGCCGGGTCAATCCGACGTCGAGCGCGTAGTCCGCCGCGGCAAGCCCGTCGGTCCAGAGCACCCAAAGTGGCGTCGTCTGGCGACTGCCTTGTCGGGCGAACCGATAGGCCCGAACCGTGTTGGTTTCCTCGACGATCTCGACGTCGCGCGGGTCGCAGCCGGCCAGCTTCTCGGTTAGAAGGGCGTAGGTGAAGTAGGCCAGTTTCTTCTCGCCCTTTTCGTGAACCAGCCCGGCGCGGCTGAAGTAGTCCGCCGGCTTGTTGTCCCACGGGTAGTCGTGGACATGATACCAGAAGACGACCGGAACACCTTGGCAAAACGGATAGACGAATCGTCGAACCAGGTCGTCCGCTTGGGCCCGCTCGTTGTCGAACGGATTGGCCGAATCGCTCCTCGACGTCTCGGTGATCCAGATTTCGGCGTTTCGATGGGCGGGCGAGTCGAGAAGACGCCGCGCCTCGCGCAGATAGGTATCGAAAGGAATGTGTCCCATGTTGCGGGCGATTTGCAGCTTGTAGTCGCCGCCGCCGCGGCAATTCCAGTGCAGATCGAACACGTCGAAATCCGGGCCGCCGTCGAGATGGCGCATGATTTCGGCGTACTTGCGAAGCCCCGTCGGATCCATCATGCCGGCCATGGCGACCTTCGCGCCCGGGTCGGCCAGCTTGATCGTCTTGTACGACTGCCGAAGCAGTGTGGCGTAGTTGGCCATCGAGTCGGGCCAGTAGGAGCGAATATCGACCTCGTTCTCGATCTGCCACGCATCGACCACCGGCGAGCCCGGCGCGTCTTCCGTGCCGTCTCCGTCGTAACGCTCGACGAGCCGCGTGAGAAAGCGGGCATGGGCGCGCAGGTCGCCGGGCAGGTATCCTTGCCGCGACCGATAGATCGGATTGCCCGACTCGATCGTCACGAGCACCTTCATGCCGCGCTGGGCGGGGGCGGCAACGGCTCGATCCAATTCGGCCCACTCATAGCGGCCGGGGGAGGGTTCAATGCGAGCCCAGTTCGCCCCGGTCGTGCCCGTCAGACGCACCCACGACGCGCCGATCCGAACCGCCTCGTCCAGATTCGCCGGCAACCGCTCCGCCGGAATGCCCAGTTGGACGCCGAAGGGACCGCCGGGCGCGACGCCCGAATCGCCGCGCGGCTCCGCGCGAAGCCAGCCGGGCCACCCCAGCATGAGAACCGACGTGAACAAAATGCTAATGCTTCCGATCCGAGTCCGTTTCATGCGCGCCGTTCCTTCCAAAACGCCGGTCGCCCGGCCGCATTATGGGCTATTCGCCCAGTTGTGGGAAGACGAGTCGCCGCGCGCTGGAATCCAAGAAAGAGGCAGGGCGCGCCGCGAGGCGACGCGCCCTTGGGAGGTCGTGAATTGGTGGCGGCCTTAGTTGAGGCCGGGGATCTCGATCTTCTCTTCCTCGGCCGCGCGACGAAGCTTGTTCAGGGCGCGTGCCTCGATCTGGCGGATCCGCTCCTTCGTGACCCCCATTTCGGCTCCCACCTGTTTGAGCGTCTTGGGCTCTCGGCCCTGATTCAGGCCGAACCGGGTTACGATGATCTTGTGCTCGCGCTCGTCGAGCCGGTCGAGAATCCGCTCGACTTGGCTCTGCCGTTGCATTTGGGCCGCTTCCTGCTCGTACTGGTCGCTCCGAACGTCCTCGGCCGTCGAGAACATCTCGCTTTGGCTCGTTCGGAACCGATCGCGATGACGGTGCTCGTCGGGAATGGTCCGCGCGAAGTTCTTCATGATGGCCCAACTGGCATAGGTGCTGAACTTGTTGCCTCGGGCGAAATCGAACTTCTCGATGGCGCGGATCAGCGAGATATTGCCGTCGCTGACCAACTCGAAGAAGTTCTCTCTCTGTCCGACGTGCCGCTTGGCGATCGACACGACCAACCGCAAGTTGGCCCGGATGATTTCGTTCTTCACGGCCACCGATTGATCGTAGAGCTTCTCGATCTGGTCCATCAATCCGGCCCGGGGGCGAGCCACGTCGAGCTGTTCGCGCAGCTTGCTGGCCCGGTACTTCAGGTAGTTCATCTTGCGGAACAGGTGGGCCTCCTGTTCGCGATTCAGAAGCGGAACCTGATACAGGCTCGCCAGGTAGGACGGCAAACCGCTGGGCAATCGCGTCTTGCGCGCGGCCTGGTCACCCTCGGGCATTGGCGCCAGAATCGCCTTCTCGGCGGTTTCGGTCTTCGCTCGGGCAAACTGCTCGTTGTCCATGTAGTCCAACGGCAGCGTCATGATCCGCCGTGCCCGCATCTCGCCGATGATCCGGTAGACGCTGGTTTTCGTGCGGCAGAAACGCTTCGCCAGCGTTTCGACCGACTCGCCGCGCCGATAGTGCTGGTAGATCTTCCGTTTGGCCTCCTCTTGCAGAGAACCGCCGTGGCCGGGGAAGACCGCCAGATCCGGATGCTCCTGGTCGAACTGCTTGATCGTGTAGCGGATCGTCTCGACGCTCCTTCCCGTCGCATGGGCGAGACGCTTGGTAATGTCGGCCGGGCAGCCACCCGCGCGAACGAGCCGTCGCGCTCGACTGATGATCTTGTCTCGCTCTTCGTCGGTCAGTTGACTGAAACTGGCTCCTCGCTGAACGCGTTCCTCGTTGTGCGTCACGAATCGCCTGACCGAGCTTTCGAGGAATCCAATCCGCTTGCGGCCGCCGAAGACGAACCGCCTGCTCACGAGCCCCTGACGCCGCCATCGCGAAATCGTCTTCGTCGAGACGTTGAATCGCTTGCTGAGTTCGTCCACGGTGAGGACTTGCTCGCCCGCCCGGTTGTGCGGCACGTCGGCGGCGTCCGAGACGTCTTCGACGAACAGCCGCAAATCATGGCGCGCTTCGCGACCGGTCAACCGCAGGTCGGGATACGACTGGGGGCGGTATTTCGTGATGCGGTAACACAGATACTCGTAGGTGTACGTTCGCTTGGGGTCGATCTCGTCGAGCAGACGTTCAGCCAGATCAACCTGTTCAAGTTTCTTCTCTCGCGGCGCGAAGCGAACCTGCTGGTCTCGCAACTGCCGAATGCCCGGATTCACGTAATCGGTATGCATGATCTACCTCCTGTCCGCGAGACCGAAACGAACGTCAACGAGCGGAATTCGTCGTCGGACCACGGGTTGATGGAGAATGCGTTTCCTCGAAGCTCATCGACGGTTTCTATAGTTCTAACAGCAAGGCACTGTTTTTGTCAATAGTCTCTGTCAAAAATAATGGGTAACTAAGTGTTAACTCCTGTGGGGGGGTGCTATCGAACGCCGTGCAACCCGCCAGACCCTACTGTCTACGAAAGTGAAGTGGCCTTGGATCGGCAAAAAGTTCGCGATTTTCCACAAACGCAGTCGGTTCCAAGGCCCAATTCTCACTTGCCAGAGTGTCTACTAAGGTAGACGCAGGGGGAGATGAAATGTTACAGAAAACTTAGATAAAAAAAGAAATAACTGCCCCCCAACGGGAATCGTGTCGCGTGACCCCCCTCGCTTTCCAAAGCTGCCGCCATAACCGGCCTTTTCGGTCCATTCGTCTGAACTCGGACCACCTTCCAGGTCGATCAACCGACTACGGTGGGACAGCTACCCGCCGCGTCCCACGCACTTCGTCATACCCCATTTGGAAATCCGCCATGTCCAAGCCAGTCCGGATTATTCTGCTCGCCACCATTGCCAGCGTTTCTATCTTCG
>DOEZ01000436.1:20612-23336 GCA_003532715.1 Planctomycetaceae bacterium | reverse complement strand
TGGCGCACGGCGACTTCGATTTCGATGGCACGGTCGGACCGTTCGACGCGGCCATCCTGGCCGCCCACTGGACCGGCGGCGCGCCCCCAGTCGAAGCGACGAGCGTCCCCGAGCCGAGCAGCGCGGTTCTGATGCTCTGCGTGTTGTGGGGCTTGATCCTCACGCGCCGGCCGACTGGAACAACGCATTGAAATCGGCTTCGTCGTACATCTTCGCGACCCCGTTGGTCGGTTCGGCCCAGCCGGCCGGATTCTCGCGGTAGGCGTGGTTCCAGCCAAAGACGTTTCCACCGTGTCGGATCGCGCGCTGGCGAAACAGGTACTTTATCTCCCAACAAAACGGCGATGCGCCCGATGCGAAATCGCCCGCGTAGAGCTTGTTCGTGTCGGCCCCCTCGAACAGCAGCGTGCCGGCCGGGCAGCTCAAGAACTCGCTGGCGTTCACCGTGCCTTGCAACGACTGGATCGTCTGCCACGGAGGATTGACCACCTTGTACCAGGTCAGGCGGTGTTCGGTCGTCGGAATCCACTTGGCCAGCGGCCGATCGGTGGGCAACGCAACCGATGTGTCGCTCCACGACCATCCGCCCGGGCCGATTGGCTCGAACGCGGCCGAGTAGAGCATCCGGTAGCTGATCTGCGTTCCCGTCTCGTTCGTCGGGCCGTCGTCGCGATCGAGTTCGTTGATCGTTTTGTACCACACAATCGCCTTGGCGAACGAGACGGAATAGGAATTCAAGCCTTCGGTCAGACTGGTCAGTTCCTGCCGATCGGGTCCGTCGGCGTCGACCGGCTCGAACTGAATGCTCACGGCAAACGACGACGACTTGCCTGGATACGTTGTCCAATAGCTTCCGCCGAGTTGAGCCGCTTCGCCGAGAAGTTCGATCGCCAGCGCGTCGCGATCCTCCCATGCGACAAGCAGCTCGCGCCGGGCGCTGAAGCCGTTGACGTCGTACTGCTCCCTGGGCGATCCGCCCAATTCGTGAAATGCAACGCTCATAATTCTTGCCTCTTTTTGGAGGGCTCTCGTCTAAGGCGAGTCTTTTTGAAACCGCGGATGAACGCGGATAAACGCAGATGGTTTTCTGTTCGCGGGCGTTCTTCCGTGACGAAGAGGTTGTCCCAGAACCCGGTTGCGTCGGCTTTCGCTACTTTCGCGGAGCGAAAGGCGACTATTCTTGTCCGGCCGGGTGTCAGGGCAAGTGACACACTCTGGCCTTGAAATCGACCGTCCATTGCCATTGGCCGTCGTCGTGTTGGCGAATCGAATCGGACTGGTGACGCAGCCGCGCGATTCGGCCTGACGGCGTCAGTGTGAGCAACGCGCTGTCGAAACGCTCGCGGATTCGCTCGACTATTGCCTTGGCGTCGGCGTACCGATCGTGCCAAACGGTCAGGCGGACGGCCGTTTCGCGCTGGGCCGGCCCCTGGTTGGTCGGCAGCGTCGAACGGACGGCCCGAACCAGCAGCGTCGCATGGGGCGAGGTCGTCCCGCCTCGGCCGGTGGTCAGCCCGGCGACCGGCAACAACGCATCGAGTTCGGCGTCGGCGGCCCAGTGTGCGTGAATGGCCTGTTCGAGGTTCATTGGTTGCGTGCTCCATGATTCTTGGCGCGTTCAGACGCACCCTACGGTGATTTGCCTCTGTTGCGGAAACAACCGTGAGGTGGGGCGATTGCAGCGAGCCTTGTTGAAAAAGCAAGAATTCTGTGAAAAAACTCGCTGCAATCGCCCCACCCTACTGTCTAATGTGGTGCGTCGCGACACCTCCCACGCCCTATTCCTCGACGGCGCGGATCACGTCGATCTCCATTAGCGCGTCGATGCGTTGGGCCTTTTGCACGCCGACCACCCGGTAGACCGCGCCGTCGGACGTCTTGATCCGGTGCGTGTGGTCGATGTCGAGTTGATCGGCCACGAACACCTTCCACTCGCTCACTTGTCCGAGTCGTTGGTGGATGTTGGCAACGGTCGAGCGGATCGGTTGAACCCGTGCCGCCACGCCCGTTCGCCACGGTTGCCAGGAAACCACCTCGGCGCCGGCGGCGTCCTTCGAGCGAACGGCCACCTCGACGTCGATCGCCTGATCGAGCGATTGAACAATCGCCAGGTTGCGGCAGATACACCGCCAGCGGCCGGTCGCGCCTCGTCTCGCGGCGAGCACGACCCAGCATCGCAAGTCCGAATCGACCACAACGTCGCCCGGCTGGGGCGTTGCGGGCAGTTCGCCCGCGTCGAGATTCCAGACGACGTCGTCCTGGGTGTAGGCGCCGGCCGACGACCGGGCCTCCGACGCCCGGATCGGCGAGGCGACGGCCCGGCAAAGGGGCCACGAGTCGGACGTGCCGGGGCGTTCGAGCGTTGCCTCTTGCTGAAAATCGGCCACTTGGGCGAAGTCGCCGCTCGGATCGAAAACCATCGTCATCAGGTCAACCCCCGCGTGTGGATCTCGAACGGTTCCTCGCCCGCCAGGTTCCGCTCGCACCAATCGACCGTCGCGCGGAGCTTGGCCAGGTAGTCGCCCCACGAAACGGTCTGTCCGTCGAGATCGTAGCTCGGCTTCGGACGGGCCGTCATCTCGACGATCAACGCCAACGTCTGGGCGCGAATCAGCCGAAGTTGTTCAACGTCGGTTGGCATGGTTTCGTCCTGTCTCGTCAGTTTGGAATAAGCAATCACCCCACCCCACGGTTTCACCACGAAGAACACGAAGGGCACGAAGG
>DOEZ01000436.1:0-20598 GCA_003532715.1 Planctomycetaceae bacterium | reverse complement strand
TAAGACTTGCTGCAATCGCCCCACCTCCAGTGTCGCCACGAGGAATAGGAAGGGCACGAAGAAAGACTGTTTTTCAGCCCGTGCATTTGACGACGTATCGCGGGTTGATCACGGCCGCGGCGCCCCGCTCGCTGGCCTTGAACCGGACGACCACGTCCTGGTTGAAATCGGCCTCGCTCCCCAGCGGCGATTGCGTGACGGTGATCGGCCAGTTCTCCATGTAGGCGAACGCCTTGCGGAAATCGCCGAGGAACCACCATTTCTTGGCGTCGGCCGCCGCCGTGCCCGCCGCCACCACGCGCCGATAGGCCAGGCGGCTTTCGACCACCTTGTAGTTGCCCAGCGGGTTGGCCGCCGTCGTGGTCGTCTCGCGGTCGGCCCCGGCGTAGGCGATCTGCGCCGCGTTGAACACGCGATGCGCCGCATGGCGATAGGCGGGCATGACCAGGACCGAATTCGCCCGGACCAGCACCGGCTCGCCCGTGCTCGGATCGAGAATCTCGGCAAAAAGCTGCTCGGCCGCGTCGACGTTGGTCCAATCGACCAGTTCGTTGCCGGCCAGTTCGTTAACCCACGCCTGGTTGTCGGCGGCCGAGTAGTAGGTGTCGTAGGCCGTGCCGTTGTGCTTGTAGTTGTTCGTCGCGCCGGTCACCAGATCGANNCTTCTCCTTGTTGAGCCCCAGAATCTCGCCCACCTCGGCCGCGCGGCTCAGAATCAGGTGGGTGCGATCAAAGAAGATGGCCTCTTTCGTCACCGGCACGATCAGACCGTGCTTGGCCGTGGCGGGCGTTTCGATGTAGTCCTCGCCGAACCCGACGTTCGGATACGGCATGCCCGGATGAATCTCGGTCACGTCGTCGCCGATCCGGCCGGCCCCCGGGATCCTCTCGCCGTCGAGCCGTGTGGGAATCGTGTCGACCAGCCGCGACACGACGAACGACTCGTGCCGATAGGCTTCGAGGATGCGCGAGTAGACCACCTGGCCAGCCACGTTCAAAAACGCCGTCGTGTCGACCCCCTCGCCGCTCTCCAACAGGCTCGCGCCGCCGGCGTTGCGAGGGTCGAGGTTGCGCACCCACTCGTGCCCGTCGGGAATTAGTCCCTCGGCCAGATCGCGAATGCTGAAATCCTCCGCCTTCAAGTGTCCCTGGGCCAACGCCTCGGAAAGATGCGAGACCGTCTTCGCGGGGCCGTCCAACTCGTACTGACGGCGAAGTTCTCGATATCGAATCGTCTTCACGGGTAAACTCCTTTTAAGAAAGTGTTGTGGTGCAATCGTTCACGGGTCGTCGTCGGCCGGCTAACTCGAGTGGCCTCGATAGTCGCCTTTCGCTCCGCGAAAGTAGCGCGACTTTCGCCCAGCGAAAGCCGACGCGGGCGGCCCGTGAACGGCGCGTCTTGGTCCGCGTTTGTCTTACGCTTTCGCCCCTCTTCCGATTGTCCTTCCACTCCGTGCAACAACCTCGCGCCTACACGCCGCCCGTCATCACCATCGAGCGGATGTCGATCAGCACACTGGTCGCCGCGTCGGGCACGCGCCGAGCCACGCGGCCAATCGCGTGCGAAGCCAAAGCGACCGCAGCCACCTGTTGACTCGACAGCCCGTTGCCGCCCGCGTTCTGGTCGGCTCCAACCAGGGCCCCCAATTCAAACGTGGTCGATGGACAATCGAACTCGAACACGCCGGTGGTCGCCACTCGCACCGGGCTGGTGTCGCCCGCGCGGCTCCGCTGCATGGCGACTCCCAGAAAACTGCCCGTGAAGACCTGCTGATTCGCACCCAGGCTCCCTTCGTCGGGCAAAGCCGAGGCCGGTCGCGCGTCGTCCGTTTCCTGGTACAACAGGTCGCCGATTTCGATCACCGTCGCACTGTCGACCGCCGCCACCACCGGGTTCGTGTCGCCGTATCGCCAACGCATCTTGTCGCTCATGGGAAGTCTCCTTTTTGGGATTTGGGTGTTAGGGATTTTGGAATTCTGGTTCGAGGCCCACGCGACCGTATCTGCCGTCGCGCGTGGGCACGTCACGTTATGGCCCTGACGAACGCTCGCGCGTCACTCGGGCTTGGGACCGTGGGCAGGCTCTGGTCGCGCGAACACGGCCGCGTCGTGCCGGAACCGCCCCGATCGCCTGGGACTGCGGGCGATGCGGCTTCATACGTGGCGCGAGCAAAACGTTCGACCAGCTCCAGCCGATCGCGAACCAACTCGCGAACCGTTGGTTCATCGGGAGCCGCCAGAAGCGTTTCGCGGAACCGCTCGGTGACGACGACTTTCTTGAGACCCGGATTGCCCGCGTCCGACAGACCCGACTCGTCGAGCAGTTGATGGATCAAAACCAAACGCCTTGCCCGCGACTCCGAGACGCGCCGTTGCGTCAATTCGGCCTTCGCCTCCGCCAGCTCGGCCCGGAGTTGCTCGAACGACTCGACCGATTCGGCCGCCGTACCGTGAGAAACGGGCAACGCCGCGGCACCGTCGGCCGGCGAAACGCCATCGTCAATCTCCGCGGCCGGGCCGTCGCGATCCGTCACGGCATCGGTCGGTTCGTCGGCAGCGCTGTCCGGCTCGACAGACCGAATCTCGTTCGCTTCCGCCGCAACGTTCGGCTCCGCCACCGACTCGAACAGCCCTTGCGTCGTCGCCGGGTCGGCGACCAGGTCGACGCTTTGGACCCGCGTGATCGCCTCGACCACGGTCTGGTCGCCACGACGCGCCGTTCGCGCCAGCACATTATGCGAAAGGCCGACGTTTTCCGGGGCGTGCTCGGCGTCCCAAATCAACTGCTCGGCCAGGGCGTGTTTCGGGTTGAAATGGAAGTCGGCAAACAGCCCCTCGCCGGCTCGAACCGCGACATTGCGCAGGTTGCCGATCCGGTCGCGATAGTCGCGGGCGGCCAAAGGGTCCGCCTTCGGATGGTTGACGTTCACCTTGGCCCCTTCGTAGAGAGCGACCGCCCGACGGAGCGCCTCGTCCAAGTACATCCGGCCGTTGCGAGAACGAAGCCCCAATACTTTCACGCTGCGAAGAACTCCGGCAGGCCGATCCACCCGCATCGTCACCCCGCGCGAATCAACGAATTCCTGAAGCGTTTCGCCCATTGTTTTTCCTCCAAGCCTGTCGTGTCGTTCACGTTTCTCGTGGTCTATCCGCTTTGCCGCCGGCGCGTCGTTCGGCGGAATGCTCCAACCGAACACGCGCAAAAAAAGCCCACCAGCCTCAAAGGGTCCTGGTGGGCTCTTGGGAGTCCCGCCGATCGGCGGGCTCTTCGGATACCGTGTTCTAGATCAGCTCGCGAGCCTCGCTCGCTCGAAAGTCTCCGTGTTCGCCGCGCCTCCGCGGTGAGGTCCGCGGCGAGACAACCGGCTATCGCTCGATCCGTTCGACGCGTCGTCGAATGTGCTGGATCGTTCCGTCCTGCACGCTTAGCTCGATGCCGGCCGTTCCGTGGAATCCACGTTGAAGGATCTCCAACAGGATCGCGGCCATCGCCTCGCGAAGCTGCGTCACTTTGTGTTGATTCGTCGGTGTCGTGCCTTGCGTAACCATGGGCACGAAGATAGCCGACTGATCGGCAATCTTCAAGCCGACTTTTTAGCCACCGCGCGCGTCGGATGGAGCGACCGGACAAGCCGCGCAACCACCGGTTCGTCCGTCTCCGACAAGGCCCACCGTGACCGCCCTTCGAGATTAAGGGAGTCTCCGTTGCGGAAGGCGGCGTAGCAGGTGGGGTGAGGCGATTGCAGCAAGTGTTTCCGTGGAATTCACAGTTTTCCGAAAAGGCTCGCTGCAATCGCCCACCCCACAGTTGTTACCGCAACGGAACCAAGGGAGGCCCCCGAAGTCTCCGTCACGCGACGTTGGTTGCGTGATTCCCCCACTTCTGGCCATCCACTCATTTCAGCGGCGTTTTTCCTTCTTCTTGGGTTCTCTTCTCCTGGGTAGATGCCTGGGTTTGTGCTTGCAAGTTCCCCCAGCCTTCACTAGAATGAGGCTGTCGTCTGGGTGGCGGCGGGTGGAAATTCGGGTGGCCCACGGTTTGCGATCGTTCTTTACCGATCGCGCGTGCGCCGTTTCGTCGGACGATGGTCGTTTGCATTGCACGGTTCGAGGCCGATCCAAGTGCTTTGACTACATCAGAACTTTGGGTTGGAAGGTCGCTCACTTTCTTGGCTTACAGGCGTGAGAGCGACGTGCCAACCCAAAGAAATAGGATCTGACAAAGCACTTGAGCAATCGGTTCTCGCGCCTCTCCCGGCTTGTGGAGCGTGGGCCATGCATTCGTCGCAGGGAATCAAGGAGAGTCGTCATGCGCGATCGCTCGAGAGGTTTCGGCCTTTCCGGTTCTTTCCGAGGCTCGTTGGTTCGTCACGGAGGATTTCGCCCCAAGGCTTCGGCGATTCGCGCGAGGCAGTCGCGTTCGCTCAAGTTCGAGCCGCTCGAGGGGCGGCATCTCTTGAGCATCGGCGGCGTCGCCCCGAATACCATCTGGTTCACCGATCTCACGGTTGAAGAGCAAACCGAATTCCACGCCGGCAATGCCCTACTGGAATGGTCGGACGCCACCGACGACCGGGTTGACGGCCGTTTGGTCCTCTCGGGCATTACGCTCGAGGCGATTACCGCCGAGGGGCTCGATTTCACCAAGCTGCAAGTGCCGGGCTGGGGCGTCACGGGCGAACCGGGCGTCGCCGAACTGCCCGTCTTTCGAACCTGGTTAACCATTCCAGACGGCGTCGATGTCACTGCGTCGGGCCGCGCCGAGATGATGACAAGTCTCGGTCAGGACTACCTGGTCTATCCCGCTCAGGAACCGGTTGCCAACTCGGACGACGACTCCGGCGTTTCGTTCTCGTTCGACGCCGCCTACTATCGCGGGGAAGTCCCGCAAGCGACAAGCCTGATCACCGTCAGCGAGCCGATGATCGCGCGAGGAACCAGCATGGTACTCGTCGAGATTGCCCCCTTCCGCTACGACCCGGTCTCGGGCGAGATCATCGTGACGACCGACATGACGCTGTCGCTCGACTTCCAGCCGCAAGAAACCGACGACGCCTCGGCCGCATCCGACGAGTTCGGCGACGCGGCCGCTGCATCGGCCGCCGACGCCGACTACCTGATCATCGTCGCGGACACCTTCGTCAACCAAATACAGCCTCTGGCCGAATGGAAGCAGATGAAGGGGTACAAAACGTATGTGGCCCCCATGAGCGAGGTTGGCACGACCTATAACGACGTCTTGTCCTATATTTCCAACGCCTATCACACGGGAACGCAGACCTCATACGTCTTGATCGTCGGCGATCAGGAAACCGTGCCCGGATACCAGCTCATCGGGCATCCGTATTACAGCGACGACCACGTGTGGTATGCCGACTATCCGTATGCGTGCGTCGACGGGACCGACTTGCTCGCCGATCTGGCGATCGGGCGACTGTCGGGCGATACCACAACGCAAATCACGACGATGGTCAACAAAGTGTTGACCTACGAAAAGTCGCCCGACATGGGCGACTGGTACGACGACGCACTGTTCGTCGGCTACTTCCAGGACACGGAGGACAGCACCACGACGCCCGACGGGATCGAGCAGCGATCGTTCATGGAAACGACGCATCGCCTGACCGATTTTCTCGGCGGCGATTACGATTTCTGGGGCAACCCCGACCCCTATAACATGGGCTACACGGTCCACACTTCGCTGACGGCCCAGGACTTGAGTTTTCCAACCTACTACTACTCAAACCGGACCTTCCCCAGCCGCATCACGCCTCCCAGCCCGGTCCCCAGTGTTTGGACCAACCTTTGGACCAGCAAAACGCAAGCCACGACCAACATCACGACCGCCGTCAACAACGGCGTGAGCTTCGTCATGCAGCGAGATCATGGCTCGTCGAGCGGTTGGGGAACGCCGTCGTTTTCGACCACGCGCGTCAACGCCCTCACCAACGGCAATAGACTGCCGGTGGTCTTCAGCATCAGTTGCGAAACGGGCCGGTTCGACACAACCGACTGTTTCGCCGAGGCGTTTCTGCGAAAATCGGGCGGCGGAGCCGTCGGCATCGTCGCCGCCGCCCGGGTGTCCTATTCGAGGTACAACGACTGCCTGGCGACCGCCATCGTCGACGGCTTCTGGGACACTTGCGACGCCACGTGGACCAATTCCGTTTATCCGACTTCGTGGCGCCCATCCGAAGTCCTCAATCGCGCGAAAGTCCGGTTGTTGGAAGGATATGGAGCGAGTGATTCCACCGCGAAACTGACGGCGCGAATGTTCAACTGGTTCGGCGATCCCGAAATGATGATGCGGACCGAAACACCGTCGATTCTGACGGTGACGCATTCGAACAACGCCGTCCGGCACGTGGGCGCCGATTTCACCGTGAACGTCACTTCCCAAGGCGTCCCGGTCGAAGGCGCCTTGGTGTGCATTTCGCACGCCACCGCCGACGATTACTGGGTGGCCACGACGGACGCCGACGGACTCGCGACCTTCGTCGGGCTGAATCCGACCGAATCCGGCGACTACAACCTTGTCGTCACCGAACAGAACGCCGTTGCCCACGTGGGTTCGTTCGTCGTTCCTGATTCGCACTTCGTTAATTCGCTCGAGGACGTGGTCGCGGTCGACGGAGTGATCACGCTGCGCGAGGCGCTCGAAGCGGCCAATTCCAACACGGCCGTGGGCGACGCGCCCGCCGGCAGCGCCCTAACGACCGACGTCATTATGTTCGACCCGTCTGTCTTCGGTGGAACGATCGTGCTCGGCGGCGCCCAACTCGAAATTCTCGACGACGTTGAGATTCGCGGTCCCGGCGCCGAATCGTTGACGATCGACGCCGGTGGACTCAGCCGCGCGTTCTTTATCGGCTCGGGCGTCGAGGCGACTGTCGAAGGGCTGACCCTCGTTGGCGGTCATGCCGAGGACGGCGGCGCGATCGCCAGCCAAGGCACGTTTACCGCCCGAGACCTGGTCGTCTCCGGGAATTCGGCGAGCAACCAGGGAGGCGGATTCTTCGGCGTCGGAATATCGACCTTCGAGAACACGGTCTTTGCCGGCAACCAGGCCGTCGCCGGCGGCGCGGTCGCCAACAGCGGCGTTCTCCACGTCGCCAATTCGATCCTGGTCGGCAATCGGGCCGATGAGGGCGGGGGAGCCGTCGCCAACAGCGGCGCCGGCGCGATTACCCTGGTCAACTCCACCGTCGTCTGCAACGCCGCGGCCGAAGGAGGTGGAATCCACTCGCCTTTCGGTTCGGCGACCGTCCAGAATTCGATTGTGGCGCTCAACGAAGCGGCGACGGACCCCGACCTGCTTGGCGCGTTGGCGGCAGGAAGCGGCTACAACTTGATCGGCGTTGATCCGATCTTCGTCCGGAATCCCGCCAGCGGCGGCGATGGCTGGGGCGACGATCCGGCGAACGACGACTACGGCGATCTGCGTCTCGCGGCGACCAGTCCCGCCATCGACGCCGGGAGCAATGCCCTGGCGCTCGATGCGGCGGGCAATCCGCTCGTTGTCGATTTCGGCGGCGATCCGCGCATCGGCCGACAAACGGTGGATATCGGCGCGTACGAGACCAACAGGACCGTCTACGTCGTCAATAGCCTGAACGACGTCGTGGCCGCCGACGGCGTGCTGACGCTTCGCGAAGCCCTCCAGGCCGCCAACACCAACACAGCCGTACACGAGGCGCCGGCCGGGTTCGTGGAAGGATGGGACGTCGTTCGTTTCGATTTATCGCTTCACGGCGGCACGATTCTCCTGGGCGGTTCGCAGCTCGCCATCCTCGACCGGATCGTCATCGAAGGTCCGGGCGCCGATCTGCTCTCAATCGACGCCGGCGGATTGAGCCGAGTGTTCTCGGTCGGATCGGGCATCGAGGTCGAGATGGCCGGCCTGACCATCCGCGGCGGTTCGGCGCAAGACGTCTCGTCCACCGATCTCAACGACGACGACGGCGGCGGGATATTTAACACCGGCGTGCTGACGATCACCGATGTGGTCCTTCGCGACAATTCAGCCCAAGGAGACGGCGGCGGAGTCTACAATAAACAAGGCGCCGTCACCGTCGTCACCTCCGCGCTCGAAGCCAATTCGGCCGGCCTCTACGGCGGCGCGATCCACAACGAGCCGGCCGGCACGACGACGGCGACCGGTTCGATCTTCACGAACAATTCGGCCGTCTCTCGCGGCGGCGCGATCTACAACCTCGGCACGTTGACGATCGACGACTCGACCTTCAACGGCAATACGGCCATGCTCTCCACCTCCTACGGTGGAGGCGTCGCCAATCTCAACGGCGGAACCGCCCGAATCGTCGGCACGATTTTCACCGGCAACCGGGCCGCGTACGGCGGCGGGGTCTTCACATCCCAGAACACCACGATCACCATCGCCAATTCGGTCGTGTCCGGCAACCACGCACACTACTTCGGTGGCGGACTGCTCAACTACAGCAATTCCGTGATGACTGTCGTCAATACGACGGTCGCGAGCAACAACGCGGGGCAAAACGGCGGCGGCGTCTATAGCCCCACGACCTCCCAGTTAATCGTCAAAAACTCGATCATCGCCTTGAATACGGCCGCAAGCACGCCGAATGTTTTCGGAACACTGCACGTTGCCAGCAGTCACAACCTGGTTGACGGCGACCCCCATTTCCTCCGCAACCCGAACAACGGCGGTGACGTCTGGGGCGACAATCCGGCCACGCCCGGCGTCGACGAATCGGCCAACGACGATTACGGCGATTTGCGGCTCTACCTCGACAGCCCGGCGATCAACGCGGGCAGCAACGCGCTGGCCGTCGCGCCCGGCGGGGTTCCGCTGACGATCGACGTATACGGCAACCCGCGGATCGTCTACAACGTGGTCGATCTGGGTGCGAACGAACTCCAGGAAGTGACGCTGCCGGGCGACGCGAACGGCGACAATGTCGTGAATGAACTCGACGCGGCCATCCTGGGCGAGAACTGGGGCCGCTCGGGTATGACGCGGCAGCAGGGCGATTTCGACGGCGACGGCCTGGTCGGTCCGAAGGATGCGGCCATTCTGGCCGCGCACTTAGGCATGACATTCACGTTGCCGACTCCCGAGGCGGCCGCCCCGGCTGAACCCGACGCCGCGCCGAGCGGACCGTTCGTCGGCCCGCTGGCCGATCTTGAAATACTCGCCGGGAGTCGGTCGATCGCGCCGGCCGTCCGAGTCGAGTCGCGTCTGAAACGGGCGTCGGAAGCCGGCCCGTTTTCCGCGCCGGGCGCGGCACTTGGTGAGGCGATCGCGTCGGCCGAGGCCGTCGACGCCGTGGTCGGCGAAGAGTCCGATTGGGCAACGGAAGAAACGTCTCTCTTCCGGCATCGCCTGGCGTGGTCCTCGATGGTCGCTCGCCGAATGGGCCCATCGCGATCCGATGCCGACAACGCCGCCGTCTTGGCGGCCGATCTGTTGCTCGCTCGCGATTGTTGAATGGTGAACCGGTAGGGGGGGCGACAAGCGGCCAAAAAAATCGTCGAGCAAGATTCACTATCGTCTGTCGGCCGCTCGTCGCCCCACCTACAACTCACGACCCGACAACTACAACTCTTGCCCGTCCCAGCGGACAAACGCCTCCATGGCGTAGTATTCGGGCAGTCCCAGTTCGTTGTAAATGGCCGCCGTGCGGCGGTTCCGGTCCTCGGCTCGCTGCCAGAATTCCCGCGGGTCGTCGGGACCGGGAAACACGGCCGAGTCCTTTTGCGACTCGTGCCGGAAGATGGCCTCTTTCTTCGTTTTGAGATCCTGCGGGCTTAGCGGCACGGCGATTTGGATGACGTGGGGCGCCCATTCCTGCCACGCGCCGCGATACAGGAGCACCTCGGGCCGGCTCCCCTTGGCCGCTTCGATCTCTTCCAACGCGCGGAAGATGATGTGGGCGCAAACGCGGTGGGTTCCGTGCGGGTCGGACAGGTCGCCGGCCACGTAGAGTTGGCTCGGCTGAATCCGTTCGATCAGTTCGCGGACCAGTCGCACGTCCTCCTCCGTCGGCGGCTTCTTGTCGATCGTGCCCGTCTGATAAAAAGGCAGATCGAGGAAGTGAAGCCGGTCTTCGCCGAGCCCGCACACGTCGCCCGCGCTCTTTGCCTCGCTCCAGCGGATGGCCGTCTTGATCTTGCGGACGGACTGGCTGTCGGGCTCGCCCGCCTGCTTCGACAGGATCGCGTGGCTGACTTCGGTTTCGAGGCGGGTCGACTTCTCGTCGTCGATTCCAAATTGCCGGTTCAATCCGGTCAGCAGATCGGCAACCTGCCGGGCGTCGTGGTCGAAAACGGCGATGTTTCCACTGGTCATGTAGGCGACGTGTACTTCGTGCCGGTCCTCGATCAGACGGATGAGCGTGCCGCCCATGCTGATGACGTCGTCGTCGGGATGGGGGCTGAAACAGAGAACTCGCCGCGGCTCGGTGCTCGCTGGATGATACTCGATCGTGTCCATCATGCCGCGGAAGACGCGGTGGGCGATGCGCGACGAGGTGCCGAATTCACGCAACAACGCGTAGAGGCCGTGCTCGCGGAAATCCTCGTCGTCGAGTTTCAGAAGGGCTTTCTTCGTCTGTTCGCAGAGCCAAAGCACGGCCCGCTTCACCAGCGCGTCGTCCCACTCGACGTGGCCGAGAACCCAGGGCGAAGCCTCGGCGGTGAGCTGCTCGGCGGCGGCCGCGTCGAGCAGGAACGACGCGTCGAAATGCTCGCGCAGAAAGCTCGCCGGGACGCGCTCGGTCATCGGTCCCTCGACCGCATCGCGGACAATCTTCGCCTTATGTTCGCCAAAGGCCAGTAGGATGATCTTCTTGGCCTCGAGAATCGTGCCGATACCCATCGTCAGCGCCTGGGTCGGCACGTTGTCGAGCTTGAAGAAGTCGGCCGCCGCGTCGGCCCGCGTGACCCGATCGAGCGTGATCAGCCGCGTGCGGGTGTCACGCGAACCGAACGGTTCGTTGAACCCAATGTGCCCGTTGCGCCCGATACCGAGGATTTGAATGTCGATCCCGCCGGCCCGTTTGATCGCCTCTTCGTATTTCCGGCAGTAGGCTTCGACATGGCGCGGCGCCACCGTGCCATCGGGAATGTGGATGCTCTCCTCGGGAATGTTGACGTGCTTGAAGAGCGTTTCGTGCATGAAGCGGTGATAGCTCTGCAAGGTAGTCGGCGTCAGGCCGTAGTATTCGTCGAGATTGAACGTAACGACGTTTGAGAAATCGAGGCTCTCTTCCTGGTGCATGCGAATCAGGTGGCGATAGATGCTAACCGGTGTCGATCCGGTGGCCAGCCCCAGGACGGTCTTCTGTCCCAGCGCATTGCGCGAACGGATCGTCTCGGCCATCACGTCGGCCACGTACCGCGTCGCATCGCGGTCGGACGAGAAGACATAACTGGGAATTTGCGTGCCGGGAACGGTTCGGGCGTTGGGTTGCATGGGCGGGCTGTTCAGTGGTCGTGAGTTTTGTTCTTTTTTCGGGCGGTACGCAGGGCATTGCTCTTGTTGTAGTACACAAGTGCATTGACCCTACTCTGTCCAGTAGGGACGTTTGATAATAGCCCAGCAGTTTACTGCTGGGAATAGGGACATCATGATTGTATGCGTCCCGTAGGGACTCGCGAGTCTTCGATCGTCCCTACGGGACGAACCGACATCTTCCTCCTCTCTGACCCGGCGATAAATCGCCGGGCTATTGTCATAACGACCCTACGGATCGAAAAAGGCAATACAACGACGGCGTGACCGCGTGACGATCACGGCGGGTTCTATCGCGTGACCACCATGTTGTCGCGGTGGATGATCTCGTCGTAGGGGTGGCAGCCCAGGACATTGGCTATCTCGGCCGTCCGCAGTCCCTTGATTCGTTCGATCTCGGCCGACGAGTAGTTGGTCAGCCCGCGAGCGAACTCGACGCGGCCGGCGTCGCGCAAGGCGACGACGTCGCCCTTGTCGAATGGGCCGACGGCCTCGACCACGCCGATGGGCAGCAGGCTCCGCCCGCCACTTTCGACCGCGCGGCGCGCGCCGTCGTCGACGACCAGATGGCCTCGCGGCTGCACGGTGAAACCAATCCAGCGTTTGCGCGCGGCGACCGTTTGGCCCTGGGCCAAAAACAGCGTGCCGACCGTCTCGCCGGCGAGAATTTTTTGCAGCACGCCGGGCATGCGGCCCGAGGCGATGATGACATTTTCGCCGGCCGTGGTGGCGAGCCGGGCGGCTTCGAGTTTGCTTGCCATTCCCCCCTTGCTCAGTCCGCCCGCCTTGTCGCGAACCAGGCAGTAGACCGAATCGTCGAGCCGCGTGACGGTCGAAACCAATTCGGCGCCCGGTTCGGTCGGCGCGCCGTTGTAGAGTCCTTCGACGTCGGAGAGCAACACGAGCAAGGGAGCTCGAATCAAATTCGTCACGATGGCGGCCAGGCGGTCGTTGTCGCCGAACGTGGTCCGCAGTTCCTCGACGCTGAGCGTGTCGTTTTCGTTGATGATCGGTATCGCGCCGAGGTCCATCAGGGCCAAAAGCGTGTTGCGCGCGTTGAGGTATCGAACCCGGTCCTCGAGGTCCTCGGCCGTGACGAGGATTTGCGCCGCATGGTGTCCGTGGGCTCGTAGGGCCCGCTCGTAGGCCTCGACCAGCGAACTCTGGCCGATGGCGGCGACCGCCTGAAGTTGGGCCAGTCCGATCGGTCGGCGGGTCATTCCGAGCCGGCCCATTCCGGCCCCAACCGCACCGGAGCTGACCAAGGCCACCCGGCGACCCGTCTGGACGACCTGGTGCAACTGGTCGGCCAACTGGGCAATTTGGTCGTAATCGAGCAGTCCGTCGGGCCCGGTCAAGACGCGCGTGCCGACCTTTACCACCAGTGTGGTGGCCGCCGTGGCAATCTCTTGACGCAGTAGGTAACTCATGGATTTTCGCGTGGAAGTCGCGCCAAAAAACTCGGATAGTCGCCCTGGCCTCGGCTTTGGGGGAGGGCGAAAAGCGGAATGTGGCCGCAGTGCCGGGCCATCCTCGAACCGCCCAAACACGGTAGCTGGCGAGGATCCAACCTCGCACAACCCCTTAGCTTACCGCGCCGGGGCCGGACCCAAAAGCCATTATCGGCAAGTTGCTTGTGGAAATGGGCCTCGTGACTCTACAATACAGAAATGGAATCTTCACGAGTCGGGGCTTGAGCGGCGGTCATCTGCCGCCACATCCTCTATTGAAACGGGAGTTTTCGGCCAGATGGGTGAATTGCGCGAGGAATGTGGCGTTGCGGCCATTTATCATCTCGAATCGGCTGAACCGAGCACGCTCTGTCCCGCCGGGGGGGCCGAAGAAGTCTCCCGGCTGATGCCGCGCATGTTGCTGGACATTCAGAATCGGGGGCAACTGGCCGCCGGCATGACCAGCTACAACCCCTGCCGGAAGCAGCTCATCGACACCCACAAGGAAGTCGGCAGCGTCGCCGAGGTCTTTCGCACCAGCCACCGGGCGAAGTTCGAGAGCCTGATGCAGGAGTACTCGGGCCGCGCGGCGATCGGCCACGTTCGCTACGCGACGTGCGGCCGGTCCGACCGGAGCTACGCCCAGCCGTTCGAACGGCACCACATCCGCAAGCACAAGTGGTTTAGCTTCGCCTTCAACGGGCAGTTGGCCAATTTCGAACGACTGCGAGACGAACTGCTGGCCGACGAGGACAACTACCTGGCGCGCGACACCGACACCGAAATCTTCATGCACGTCATCAGCAAGGCGCTGGCCCACAAACAGAGCCCGCCGCTGATCGACGTATGTCGCGAGTTGGCGTCGCGTTTCGACGGCGCGTACAGCTTGGTGATGCTCGACGCGTTGGGCGACATGGTGGTGGCGCGCGACCCGCTGGGCATCAAGCCGCTGAGCTACGCGATCGACGGCCCGCTGTTTGCCGCGGCCAGCGAAAGCGTCGCGCTGCTGAACATCGGGTTCGAGCCCGAGGCGATCAAGTCGCTTCTGCCGGGCCAGGCGGTGACAATTAGCGGCGGAAAGCTCGAAGTCCAGCGATTCGCGTCCAGTTCACGGTCGGCCCACTGCTTTTTCGAATGGGTCTACTTCTCGAACGTGGCCAGCACGATGGACGGCCGCAGCGTGTATCTAGCTCGAAAGGCTCTCGGCGAGGAGCTGGCGCGGCTCGAAACGATCTCGATCGACGAGGACACGATCGTGGTGCCCGTGCCCGACACGAGCAAGGGAGCGGCCGACGCCATGGCCTACAAACTGGGCGTGCCCAGTTTGGAAGGACTCATCCGGAACCGTTACAGCGGGCGGACGTTCATCGAGGGGGGCACGGCTCGCGCCCACAAGGCCCAAACCAAGTACACGCCCCTGCCCGAGGTGCTCGAAGACAAACGCGTGCTGCTGGTCGAGGACTCGATCGTCCGCTCGACGACGATGCGCGTTCTGTTGGAACGGATTCGCAAGGTGGGGCGCGCCCGCGAAATCCACGTTCGGGTCGCCTGCCCGCCGATCATCTCGCCCTGTTTCTACGGCATCGACATGTCGACGATCGACGAGCTTTTCGCGCCGCGGTTCGTGGGCGAGGGGCCAATGACGCCCGCGATCGAGGTCGAGATGGCCAACGAATTGGGGGCCGACTCGCTCCGCTATCTGCCCGTCGAATCGGTCGCCCGCGCCATCGGCCTCGACGCGGATCAGCTTTGCCGGGCGTGCATCACGGGCGACTATCCGACGCCGGTCGGCCAGGAGTTGGCCGAACGTGCTCGCGAGGACTTCCGCGCCGGCATCACCGGCGGCCGGACGTACGAGCGAACCGCCGCCGAGCGGTGAATTTCACTCGTCCAATTGTCTTTTCAGAGAAGCGGGTACCACCGGTTCTTGAACCGGTGCCGCGAAGCGGCAAGAGGAAATGTTGCGATTCGACCGCACTCTTGTGCCTTCGGCACCCAGGTTCAAGAACCTGGGCCACCCACCGAGCGGTGAATTTCACTCGTCCGATTGTCTTTTCATGGAAACGGCGACGTCGTGTGTCGTGGACAAAGTGTCCATCGAGATGCGAACTTATGGGTTGCGTCTTCGCATCGCTCCATGGATCGTTCCGGCCGAAAGCAGTTTGACGGCGCCGGGCGATCAAAACCGGACTCCAAGCTCCCCCCGGCTGAACCAGCTCGTCGCACGCCAAGCCTCGCGAGCGGTAGAATTTGGCAAATCGGTCGTTCCACGACCGGACGGCCGAACTTCGTCAGGAACAAAAAAGGGAGTATTCCGCATGAAGAACGTGCCTTTCTTTCGCTTGGCGCCGTGCGTCGTTGTGCTTCTCGGGTCCCTTGCCGCCACGTCGCTCGGCACCGAGGGTGCTCGCCAGGATGCCGCCAAGGAGACCGTCGGCGAATCGACCGTCGGTGCCCAATTGTTCGACGACATGGGACCGCATCGTCGTCCGATCACCACCAAATCGGTCGAAGCCCAGCGCTACTTCGATCAGGCGCTGACGTGGATGTACGCCTTCAACCACGACGAGGCCATCCGATCGTTCAAGCGGGCGGCCGAGCTCGACGACGACTGCGCCATGGCTTGGTGGGGCGTCGCGGCGTGTGAAGGTCCGAACTACAACGACGACGTCATGACCGACGAGCGGTCGACGGCGGCCTGGGACGCCCTGCAAAAGGCGCTCGCACGAATCGAAAACACCACGCCCCTCGAGCGCGCCCTGATCGAAGCCTTGAGCCGGCGCTACGCCAACCCGTGGCCGGAGGATCGCGGCGAACTCAATCGGGCGTACGCCGACGCCATGGCCCAAGTTTGGGCCGACCATCCCGACGACGTCGACGTGGGAACCCTCTACGCCGAATCGATCATGGTTCAGCGGCCGTGGAAGCTCTACACGCTCGATCACAAGCCGGTCGAAGGGACCGAAACGGCCATGGCGGTCCTCGAACGCGTGCTGGAGATGTCGCCCAATCATCCGGGCGCCAACCATCTGTACATCCACGTGACCGAGCCCAGCGCCGATCCCGGCCGAGGGCTGGCCGCGGCGCGGCGGCTCGACGACCTGGTGCCGGCGAGCGGACATTTGCTCCACATGCCGTCGCATACCTACGTCAGGACGGGCCGATGGAACGACGCGATCGTTCAAAACGAAAAGGCCATGCGGGCCGACGCGACGTATCGGTCGCTATCGCCGAAACAAGGGATCCAATACCTGTACATGGTCCACAACGCCCACATGCTGGCGTACGCCGCGATGATGAGCGGTCGCGAACGCGAGGCGATGGCGGCCGCCCGTGCGATGTGGGCGAAAATCCCGGACGACGCGCTGCGAGAAGTCGGCCCCGTTTTCGATCTGTGGATGTGCTCGATCTACGACGTGCAGAAGCGATTCGGACGGTGGGACGATCTGCTGGCTGAACCGCCTCCGCCGTCGTTTTTGCCCGTTACCACCGCCATTTGGCGGGCACACCGCGCGATTGCTTTTGCCGCGAAGAAGGACTTCGACAACGCGCGGCGCGAGCACGAGGCGTTCCGCCGCGCCGTGGCCGAACTGCCCGAGGGACACATGTCGCTGATCGACTCGTCCCGCGCGATTCTCGCCGTCAGCGATCTGTTCATCGCGGGCGAAATCGCGTTGCAGCAGGGCGAGTGGGAGAAGGCCGCGGAATTGCTCGAAAATGCCGCGAAGACCGAGGACGAGCTGTTCTACGGCGAACCGCCCCAATGGCTCCAGCCGGTCCGCCACACGCTCGGCGCCGTCTACCTGTCCGCCGGCCGATACGAGAATGCCGAGCGCGCCTATCGCGAGGACTTGGCCGAATGGCCCAAGAACGGCTGGTCGCTGTTCGGGTTGAGCCGCGCGCTGGAACTGCAGGGCAAGACCGATGAAGCCGCCCGCGTCCGCGAGGAATACCGCCGCGAGTGGGCCCGAGCCGACGAACCGCTCGAAACAAGCTGTAAGTGCATCCCGAAGACATAGCAAGAAACACCACGGAAACACCAACCCGAAGCGCAAGCGAGAGGAATTAAACGCACACCAACCCGAAGCGCAAGCGAGAGGACGTAACCGGTCCACCCTCGCCGGCGTCTCGGCCCACATATCGTCCACGGTGTCCGGAAGGCCGGTCGGTTGACGATCCGAGCGGCAAGGCGGACAAAGACAGCCACATAGGCACGAATGAGGCAAGAGAACCATGACAACCGAAACGAAAGTCCATTGCGTGAACGGAATCGACTTGAACGTCCTCGAAGGAACCGTCGAAGCTATTCGGAACGATCGCGAACTCGGTCGGTGCAAGTTTCGAGCTCGCAACAAGTGGAGGGGCGGCACGCAAAACCACACGACGATCGCCGAGTTCCGCGCGGCCAAGCAGGAAAATGCCCACAAGCACGACTTCGAAATGGACGCCGACGAACCGCCCATGCTCGCCGGCGAGGACGAGGGCGCCAATCCGGTCGAACATCTGCTCAATGCCCTGGCCGGCTGCGCCACAACCAGCATGGTCGCCCATGCGGCCGTGCGCGGGATCCACATCGAGGAACTCGAATCGGAATTGGAAGGCGACCTCGACTTGAACGGATTCCTCGGGCTCGATCCAAACGTGCCCAAGGGCTATACAAACATCCGCGTGAGGTTCAAGGTCAAGACCGACGAAGCGAACTTGAGGAAGCTCAAGAGCCTCGCCCAGTTGTCGCCCGTCTACAACACGCTCACCAACGGCGTGAAAGTCGATATTCAGGTCGAGCCGAAATGAGAACGGTCGAAGAATAGAACCGAGCCGCGCGGTTTGCAGTGAAAAAGACTCGGCGTTCCATCGGACAGCTCACCACAGAGGCACGGAGGACTCGGAGCCGCGGTCTGATCTGAGGTGAGTATCGGCGTAAGTCAAACATCCGGTGTACAGTGTGTCTTTAACAACGGCATTGATTCGTGTCACTTCCCTGGCAGACTCCGTGCTCTCCGTGCCTCCGTGGTGAGAAATCCGGACGATTTGCGTGGGTTCTTACTCGCAAACGAGCCGGGCGAATTCGTCGGCCAGCGGCGGCATGGCGCCATGGCTGCCGGCGACCATGGCCCCGACCCGATTGGCCAACTTGGCCTGACGTTCGAGCGGCCAGCCCTGAAGCTGTCCGACGATCCACGCGGCGGTGAAAGCGTCGCCCGCGCCAACCGCGTCGGCCACTTCGACCTTGACTCCAGGGCTATCGACCGTTTCGTCGCCAGCGATCATCAGACACCCGCGCGCGGCCCGCGTGATGCACACCGTCTCGACGTCATAGCGTCGCCGCACCGCGTGGGCAAATGCGATCGGCTCGGCCGTCTCGGTCGCGAGTAACTCGGCCAACACGACGACTTCATGCTCGTTGAGCTTCACGGCATGCGCCGCGGAGAGAGATCGCTCGATCGTCGCCCGATCGAACCACTGTTGACGCAGGTTGACGTCGCAGACGACGAGGCATCCGCGTCCACTTCGACCCAAAGTCGCCTTTCGCTCGCCCATAGTCGCCTTTCGCTCCGCGAAAGTAGCGGTGGCATGGATGGCTTGCCCATCCTTGCCTTTCCGGTAGGAAGAAGAAAGCGACGATGAATCATCGCACTCCAGGATAGTAGGTGCTCGATTGCTCGCGGTTTGACCGAACACCAAGGTTCCTTCCCGAGGTTATTCTCAAGACGCCCACATTGCTCTCTCGTCCTTTCCAACCTCTTGAGGATCACTCGGACTTGAGTGAAGCCATTTCGATTGAAAAGCGGTACTTCACATCCGATCTGAGCAGACGCTCATAGGCCTCGTTGACTTTTTGGATGGGAATGACCTCGACGTCGGCCGTGATGTTGTGCTCGCCGCAAAAGTCGAGCATCTCCTGCGTCTCCGGAATCCCGCCAATACTCGAGCCCGACACACTGCGACGGCCGAAGATGAGTGCGAAGGCCGAAAGCGCCAGGGGCTTCGGCGGCGCGCCAACGAGGGTCAGGTTTCCGTCGACGCCGAGCAGGTTGATGTACTGGTTGATGTCGTGGTCCGCCGAGACCGTGTCAAGGATGAAGTCGAGGCTGCCGGCGTGTCGCTTCATCTCGTCCGCGTTTCGCGAGACCACCACCTCGTGGGCGCCCAGTCGAATTGCGTCATCTTTCTTGCTCGGCGACGTAGTGAAGACGACGACATTCGCCCCGAACGCCCGCGCGAACTTCACCCCCATGTGCCCCAGTCCGCCGAGCCCGACGATGCCAACCTTCTTTCCCTCGGAGACGCCCCAGTGACGCAGCGGTGAATAGGTCGTAATCCCCGCGCAAAGCAACGGGGCGACCCCAGCGAGGTTCAGATTCGCCGGCACGCGGAGCACGAATCGCTCGTCCACGACGATGCTCTCGGAGTAGCCGCCGTAGGTCACCGGAGCCGTCTTGTGCTTGTCCGGGGAGTTGAAGGTAAGCGTCATGCCCGGACAGAACTGTTCAAGCCCGGCCTTGCAATGGGGGCACGTTCCGTCCGAATCGACCATACACCCGACCGAGGCCAGATCGCCCGGTCTATACTTGGTAACGCCCGGCCCGACCTTGGTAACCCGTCCGACGATCTCATGGCCCGGAACGATCGGATACACGGTGGGCATAACGTCGCTCCACTCGTTACGCACCAGATGGAGATCCGAGTGGCAGATGCCGCAGAAGAGGATCTCGATCTGTACGTCGAGTTCGGTTGCATCCCGACGTTGGATTTGGGTGCGTGCCAGCGCCGCAGTTGCACTGGCGGCCGAGTAAGCTTTCGCGTTACCCATGGTCTAATGCTCCAGAGGGAGGGGGTCGGGGAGGAAGTGTACTCGGAATTCTACGCGGTGGAACGGCCGCGACAACCCATTTTGTCTCAAGGAATAGGCTGCAAGGCGAGGATGGCTTGCCCATCCATGCCGTTTTCGGAGTGCGACAATTCACTGTCGCTTTCGAACCGGCTGAGCTCAGTCACGATTCTTCGATCGCTTCGCTTCTTTGGGGCCGGAACGAAGAACAAAGCGACGATGAATCGTCGCACTCAAAGAGACCTACTTCGGCCGGCCAGTCTCTCGACTTGAAATCCCACCCACCCGTAAGGAAGTCGAAACGAGGACGGAGCTTCTAGTCTTTTCACAATCCCCCGAAAGGGCTGTTGTCTGGCCTCGTTCTCCGCCGCTCAAAGGCTCCATAAACGTCCTTTTGCGTCACCAGGGTGGCGGGCCGGCGCGTGCCGCGGCCCCAGACGCATCTTGCCGCGTTGCCCCCCTGGACAGGCCGCACGTTTCCGTTAGACTCGTTGAAGTTCTGGCAGGGGGGTGGCGGTCGCGGTTCGCGCCGGATTGGTCCAGCAAGACAGACCCGCGCGACTCACAACTCCCCTCGGCCCTGTTGGTTTTCGGTTTCCGGCGATCTTGGCGCCGCGCATCGCCTCGAAGTTCGACGATTTCGTGAAGGATATAGTGAAATGGAAAAACGCGTTTTCGACTTCTCACCCGGTCCCGCCGTGCTCCCCGTCTCGGTCCTCGAAGAAGCCCAGCGCAGTCTCGTCTGCATGCCGGGCGCGGGCATTTCGATCTTGGAGATGAGCCACCGCTCCGCCATTTTCACGAAGATTATCGAAACGGCC